>JBLMWY010000286.1:0-6335 GCA_050257475.1 Bdellovibrio bacteriovorus | reverse complement strand
CCATCTATGGCTTCGATCCGACCGAATATGTGTCGGAGAAGGACGCCAAGAAGATGGACAAGTTCATCCACTACGGCATTGCCGCCGGCTGCCAGGCCATCGCCGACTCCGGCCTGACCATCGACGACTCCAACCGCCGGCGCATCGGGGTGGCCATCGGATCCGGGATCGGCGGCATCACCGGGATCGAGAACAACCACGAGATCTATCGCACCAAGGGCCCGCGCCGCATCTCGCCCTTCTTCGTTCCGGCCAACATCATCAACATGGTCGCGGGGGACCTTTCGATCAAGTTCGGGCTCCAGGGCCCCAACTACTCGATCGTCTCCGCCTGCGCCACCGGCACCCACAACATCGGGGAGGCCGGACTCATGATCCGCCATGGCTATGTGGACGTGATGATCGCCGGTGGGGCGGAGATGGGCACCTCTCCGGTGGGCCTGGGCGGCTTCGCCGCGGCGCGGGCCCTGTCCACCCGCAACGAGGATCCCGAGCGGGCCAGCCGCCCCTTCGATCGGGACCGGGACGGCTTCGTCCTGAGCGACGGCGCCGGCGTCGTGGTCCTTGAGGAGTATGAGCGCGCGGTGGCTCGCGGCGCGCCCATCTACGCGGAGCTGGTGGGCTTTGGCATGAACTCGGACGCCTATCACATGACCTCCCCCTCCGAGGATGGGGCCGGGGCGGCGGAGTGCATGCGGCTCGCCATGGAGGATGCGGGCGTGGCCCCCGAGCAGATCCAGTACATCAATGCCCATGGAACCTCGACACCGGCCGGCGACGCGGCGGAGACCCTGGCCGTCAAGCGGGCCTTGGGGGAGCACGCCTATCGGGTCGCCGTCAGCTCCACCAAGTCCATGACCGGCCATATGCTGGGTGCCGCCGGTGGGGCCGAGGCCATCTTCAGCATCCTGGCGATTCGCGACCAGGTGGCCCCACCCACCATCAACTACGAGACGCCGGATCCTGCCTGCGACCTGGACTGCGTCCCGAACACCGCCCGGGAGATGGCCATCGAGTACGCGCTCACCAACTCCTTCGGCTTCGGCGGCACCAACGGGACCCTCATCTTCCGGCGGCCTTGAGCCGGGGGTATCGGGTCTCGGGTTGATCGCTGAGGCCGTGACGGCCCTGCCGACACCCCACCGTTGTCTGATCGACGGGGTCCCGGCGGACCGGCTCCCGGTCGCGGATCGGGGCCTGAGCTATGGCGACGGTCTGTTCGAGACCCTGCTCATCCGCGATGGGCGGCCCTGCCAATGGTGCAGGCACTGGCGGCGTCTGACCGCGGGTTGCCTCCGGCTGGGTCTGCCGGTCCCGGCGGAGATCACCTTGGTGGAGGAGACGAGCGGGGTGCTGCGGGACATCAAGACCGGGGTGCTCAAGATCCTGGTCACCCGGGGTGATGGGGGGCGCGGTTACCGGCCGGCGTCCGCCCAGAGGCCCCGTCGCATCCTGTCGCTTCACCCCTCTCCCAGCTACCCGCCAGAGTGGTCGCGCCTTGGCGTGGCGGTGCGGACCTGCCGTACCCCCGCGAGCCTCAATACGGCCATCGCCGGGCTGAAGCACCTCAATCGCCTGGACAACGTCCTGGCGCGGTCGGAATGGTCAGACCCCCAGGTCGCCGAGGGCTTGATGGAGGATCCAGAGGGTGGGATCGTCGGGGGCACCATGACCAATCTGTTCCTCTGGGACGGCGCCGGGCTCCTGACCCCCAAGGTCGACCGCTGTGGGGTCGCCGGCACGGTGCGGGATCTGGCCATGGCGATCGCCGCCCAGCGAGGGATCCCGTGCGCGGAGGCCCGCCTGAGACGGGTGGATCTGCTCGCTGCCCGCGGCCTGTTTCTGACCAACTCCCTGTTGGGCGTCTGGCCGGTCCGCCGGCTCGATGAGCGGCGCTTCAACCCCGAGGATCTGCCTCTGGACCTGATCGATGCCGTGGCGCAGGGGGCCCGGGCCCCGGAGTGGGTGGGCCCTTGATCCTGCGCGCCCTGTTCGTGGTGTTGCTCGCCGCGGCCTTCTTGCTGGGAGGTCTGTGGGTGGATTACCAGCGCTTTCTCGTGACACCGTTGGCGCTTAAGGAGTCACCGACGGTGCTGGAGGTCTCGCGGGGCGCCAACCTCCGTCAGGTGGCCCAGACCTTGACCGGGCTCGGTGTCCTGAGGCATCCGTACTACCTGCTTGCCCTGGCCATTCAGCGGGGAGACCAGGGCCGGCTCAAGGCGGGGGATTTCGAGCTGACCGCGGGGATGCGTCCGGCGGAGCTGCTGGAGCGTCTAACCTCGGGCAAGGTTATCCAGTACCCCGTCACCCTGGTGGAAGGATGGACCTTCCGCCAGGCGGTCGCGGCCGTCGCCGCCGACCCACGCTTCGGCGGCGACCTGGACGGTCGGTCCGACGCGCAGCTGATGGAGGCCCTGGGCCGCCCGGGTGAGCACCCGGAGGGCCGCCTGTTTCCCGACACCTATCACTTTCCGGCCCGCACCTCGGGCCTGGAGGTGCTGCGCCGGGCCTTCGAGCGCATGGAGCAGGTGCTGGCCGAGGAGTGGGGGGGGCGCGAGGCGGGACTGCCAATCAGCACCCCTTACGAGGCCCTGATTCTCGCCTCCATCGTCGAGAAGGAGACGGCCGTGGCGTCGGAGCGTCCGGCCATCGCCGGGGTCTTCGTGCGGCGGCTGCAGAAGGGGATGCGCCTGCAGACGGATCCGACCGTGATCTATGGGCTTGGTGAGCGCTTCGACGGCAATCTCCGCCGGGCCGACCTCCGTGAGGCCAATCCCTACAACACCTACGTGGTCGATGGTCTGCCGCCGACCCCCATCGCCTTGCCCGGGCGCGAGGCCATCCGCGCCGCGCTGCACCCGGAGCCCGGGGACAGTCTCTACTTCGTGGCCCGGGGCGACGGTACCCATGCGTTCTCCGCGACCCTGGAGGAGCACAACGCGGCGGTGCGCCAGTACCAGCTCGGCAAGCCGTGACCCTGGGGGCTGGGTCTGTCTGCGAATGAGCGCGCATCCATGGGCAACTGTGGGGGTCTGGCTTCAGAGCGGACCGCCGGCCTTGGCGTCACCTCGCCCGATGGCGGTACGCCGAGGTCCGTCTTTGCAGGCTTCTTGGACTTAGGCGATTTCTGTCAAACCATGCACCATCGCGCGCGTCTTTTCGCCCGCCTTCCGCGTCGCGCCGACAGTCACATAGCCCGGCTATGCTCCTATCGGCACTCCTTGAAGGCAGGCGAAAATCCTTCGCGATCTGGTACATGATTCTCCGGCAATCGCCTGAAGGATCCCGTGATTGGGGTGTGAGGGGAGCATCAGTGGGCGGACGCGGCCGATTCATCACCTTGGAGGGGATCGAGGGGGCGGGCAAGTCGTCTCAGATGGAGCCCCTGCGCCAGTCCCTGGGGGAGCGGGGCATCCCGGTGATCATGACCCGGGAGCCCGGCGGGTCCCCCGTAGCGGAGCAGATCCGGGGCGTCCTGCTGGACCGCGCCAACGCGGGGATGGGGGCGACCGCCGAGCTCCTCCTGGTCTTCGCGGCGCGGGCGGAGCACCTGGAGAAGGTCATAGTCCCCGCCCTGGAGCAGGGGGTTTGGGTGCTGTGCGATCGCTTCACCGATGCCACCTATGCCTATCAAGGGGGCGGGCGGGGCGTGGACGGTGCCCGCATCGCCCTACTGGAGGGGCTGGTCCAAGGGGACCTGCGGCCCGACCTCACCCTCGTCTTCGACCTGCCGCCTCACCTGGGGCTCACCCGCGCCCGGGGTCGCGGTCCCTCCGACCGCTTCGAGTCCGAGCGTCACGGTTTCTTCGAGGCGGCTCGCGCCGTCTACCTGGAGCGCGCGCGCAGCTTCCCCGGACGCTATCGGGTCCTGGATGCGTCCGCGCCCCTGGAGCGCGTCACGCACGAGGCGGTTCGCCTCCTCGCCGACTTCGTGGCGGCGAGTCGGTCGCCCGAGCCGCCGGTTTGAGGCCATGCCCGAGCATCTGATCCCGATGGATGCGCCGCTCCCCCCTTGGCTCGAGGGGAGCTGGGGACGGCTCGGTCAGGCGCGGGCGGCGAATCGACTGGCCCATGCCCTGCTGATCTCCGGTCCCCGGGGGATCGGGAAGCGCCGCTTGGTCGAGCGGCTCGTGCGGGGTCTCCTCTGCCCCAGTCCAGGGCCAGACGGCAGCGCCTGCGGTGAGTGTCCGGACTGCCGGCTTGTCAGGGCGGGCAGCCACCCGGACCTGGTGCGGGTGGGTCCCGATCCTGACTCCAAGTCTGGAGACATCGCCATCGAGTCGATTCGGCAATTGGGGGAGCGGACCGCCCTGACCGCGGGGCGCGGCGGACGCGTCCTGGTGGTCATTGACCCCGCGGACCGCATGAACACGGCCGCCGCCAACGCCCTCCTGAAGACCCTGGAGGAGCCGCCGGGACCGGTGCTGCTGTGCCTCATCGCCGAACATCCAGGACGGCTCCCGGCGACGATTCGCAGCCGCTGCCAGCAGCTCAGTCACGGGATCCCCCCCCGTGAGCAGGCCCTCCGGTGGCTGGAGTCCCAGGGGCCGCGAGGACAGACGGACGATGCCGCCGCCGCCATGCGTCTGGCGCTGGCCCGGGGGGCACCCCTGCGTGCGGTGGGCGAGATCGATTCCGGGCTGCTCGAGCAGCACGCCAGGCTACGCGCGAGCCTCGTCGCGCTGGCCCGGGGCGAGCTGGACCCGGTGACCGAGGCGGCTGCTTGGAACGGGCTGGGGGCGCGCCTATCATTGGACTGGCTCGCCGGCTGGCTCTGTGACCTGTTGCGCTTGGCCGCGGTCGGGGCCGATGCGAAACTGGACGATGTGGCCGCGGGGACCGCCCTGGCTGAGTTGGCGCCCCGGGTCGACCAGGGGCGGGCGCATCGGCTGCTGCACCGGGTCTTTCAGGCCTCCGGGCTGACGGATAGCACCGTCAACCCGCACCTGCTCCTGGAGTCCTTGCTGGTGGAGTGGCGCCGATTGTTCGGGGGCTAAGTCGGGCGCGGGCCCCAGGGTTGGCTCCCGGTGCAGCGCGGCGGCCCCTACATGTGGAGGAGAGAGCTTGAGCACCCCGACCAACACGGTAGGCGCCTTCGGTGGCCAGCAGCGCATCCTAAGCTTCGCCATCAAGGACAAGACGGCGCTCTACGCCTCCTATATGCCCTTCATACGCAATGGCGGCCTCTTCATCCCCACCACCAAGCGCTATCAGCTGGGCGACGAGATCTTCCTGCTCCTTCAGCTCATGGACGAGGCAGACCGCATTCCCGTGGCGGGCAAGGTCATCTGGGTGACCCCGCCGGGGGCCGAGGGAAACCGGGCCGTCGGTGTCGGGGTCCAGTTCAGCGATCAGGATAAGGGCATGGCCCGGCGCAAGATCGAGGAGTATCTGGTCGGGGCCCTGGGGTCCGAGCGACAGACCCATACCATGTAACGAAGGGCCGAGCGCCGAGGCTCAAGGGCCGAGGGCCGAGGGCCGAGTCTCAAGGATCGTTGTCATCTCGCCCTGGCGAGCTCAGTCGCCTCAAGCAATTCCATCCGTCGATCCAATGTTTGTCGACTCCCATTGCCACCTCGACCGGGTGGACCTGAGCCCCTACGGGGGTGATCTCCGACGCCTGATGGAGGCCACGGCCGAGGCCGGTGTCACCCACCTGCTCTGTGTCTCCATCGATCTGGACCAGTATCCGACCATGCGGCGATTGGTGGAGCCTTACCCGTGCGTCGCCGTGTCGGTAGGTGTCCACCCCAACGAGGGGGTCGACGGTGCCCAGGTGACGGAGCCTTCGGTCGAGGCGCTGGTGGCCCGGGCCGCGGATCCTCGCAATGTAGCCATCGGTGAGACCGGGCTCGATTATCACTATGGCCAAGGCGATCTCGAGTGGCAGCGCGAGCGCTTTCGAACCCATGTTCGCGCGGCCCGCGCCTGTGGCAAACCCTTGATCATCCACAGCCGCGACGCCCGGGAGGACACCATCCGCCTCCTTCGGGAGGAGGGCGCAGACGCCGTCGGTGGGGTGCTCCATTGCTTCACCGAGACCTGGGAGATGGCCCGGCAGGGTCTGGAGCTGGGGTTCTATGTGTCCTTCTCGGGAATCGTCACCTTCCGCAATGCGGCCCCCCTGCGGGAAGTGGCCCGCCAAGTCCCTCTGGATCGGCTCCTGATGGAGACCGACTCGCCGTATCTCGCCCCCGTCCCCTTCCGGGGCAAACCCAACGAGCCCCGTCTGGTCCCCCACGTGGCGAGCTGCATCGCCGAGCTGCGGGGGATCCCCGTGACTGAGCTCGCCGTGGCCACCAGCGCCAACTATGGCCGGCTCTTCGGAGTTGCCG
>JBLMWY010000285.1:0-6971 GCA_050257475.1 Bdellovibrio bacteriovorus | reverse complement strand
ATGCCGCCTCGACCATCGCCCTGTTCGATCAGATCCCGCTGGCGTACACCGACGCAACCTTCATCAAACCGCTTCCGGTCGTTGCAGATCGCGAGAGCGCCAGAGAACCCGTGCCGAGACCACATAGGCCGCGCCGCGGCGTTGCCGGGACCTGGCTGTTATTCGGTGGCGAGACGGTAAAGCGCATCGGATTCGGGGGCCAGCCGCCCGTGACCGACGGCGAGATGGAGCGACTCGGCCCTCACCTCCGGCGGTTCGAACGCCCTGAGGGCAGTCTCGATGCTGTCTTTGGCCATGGAGTCGATGCTGGCGTCCATGACTTCCCGAGCGGTTGCGGTCCACCGCAGGCGGCGCTTGCTCATCCCTGGGCTTGGCGCCGCTCAGCCGCCGCTGGCGACTCGCCGCTCTCGGCGCTTGAGCCAGACGGCGAGGCCTTGGGCGTTGAGGTCGGTGTCGACCGCGAGCAGGTGGGCGATGGCCGCGTCGCTCAAGGGGACGCCATGGGCCCTGGCGCTTGCTACGAGGTGGGCGGTCACCGCCGATCTGAGCCGCGCTGGCCGTTCGGGGTCGTCCCGGCCCTCCTCGACCAGGGCCAGGGCGGCCTGATCCCGAATGCTGCGGCGCAGGGGCTCCACCAGGGTCTCGGGAGCGTCGACCCGGCCATAGTGGGTGAGGTACATGGCACTCGGGTCCAGGGCCATGAGCCTGTCGAGGCTGGCAAGCCAGGCGTCCGGATCGAAGGCCACCGGGGTGGTGGGGGCGAAGATCCAGGGTCCATGCTCGGTGTCGAATTCCCGGTAGGAGATGCCAAAGGTGTCCCCCGTGAAGCAGCCGCGCGTCTGTGGATCGTAGATGCAGCCGTGATGGTTGGCGTGGCCCGGGGTGTCGATGAAGGTCAGCCGGCGACCCTTGAGGTCGATCTCCATGCCGTCCGAGGCCAGGGTGATCCGGTCCTCGGGGACGGGGGTCAGGCCCCCGAAGTCCCGGGCGAATCCTTCCTCCCCGTAGACCGCGGTCGCCCCGCTGATGAGCCGTGCGGGGTCGATCAGGTGGGGCGCGCCTTTGGGGTGGACCACCAGCCGGGCCCGAGGGCAGGCGGCCATCAGGTCCCCGGAGCCGCCGCCGTGGTCCAGATGGACATGGGTTGGGATCACGTAGTCCACGTGCTCCGGAGAGAGCCCTAAGTCCGCGATCACCGCGAGCAGGGTGGGGACGGTCCGGGCCGTCCCCGTGTCCACGAAGGCCAGGCGGTCGCCCGAGCGGACCAGGTAGCAGGCGGCGAGCCCGGGGCGATAGAGGCCGGTCTCGATCCGGAAGGTGTCTTCCGCGATCTCGAGGTAGGGCAGGGAGGGCATGGTTGGTTCTCGTGAGGCGGATGGGTTCGCAACGGACCGCGGAGCGCCTCTAGGTTGGCGCTTGTCGGTGGTCGAGTCTAGGGGCGCCGGCGGGTCGCGGCCAAGAATCACTCAATGCCCGTATTGATGTGTCAAATGGCATAACTTTACTGGTTACTGATATAGATCAATTGTTCTTGCCTTTCGAATTGATTTTTCGCATTCTCTGTTTCGAGCAAGCAGTACCTGCCTCGTCGCTCCTCTAAGGGCAGCCAAGGGTCGTTCGGGTCCCTGCAGGACTCGACTGCGGCGCTTCGGTCCACTCGTCGGTAATGGACGCCACTCCCAGGTGATCCGCGGGCCCTTCCTGCCCGCCGGTCGGCCCTGCGTCCTTGCGGGACTTCGGGACCAAGGTTCGGGTTGGCTCCGGGCAACGAGGACCCGCGGACGAGGCCGCTCGACCCGAGTGCATCTGTATCCAACACCCGGCGTGTGGGGGCCCGAACATGGCAGTGCTCACCGAACAGCAAGGCGAGGCGCGGCGGTACACCCTGTGCCCCAACCGCTCACTCGACTGGCGGAGCACCAAGCGGGTCTTCCTCGGGTTCGTGGCGTGCATGGGGCTGTTCAGCGCCTACTGGGTCGCCCAGGGGGCCTGGCTGGTCCTGCCCTTCTTCGGGCTCGAGCTCCTGGTCCTCGGCCTGGGTCTGTATCTCAGCGCCCTGGCAGGGAGCCGCCGGGAGGTCGTCGAGATCGACGGGGCTGAGCTGCGGGTGCTGCGCGGGGGCCGCCGGCTGGAGCGGGTCGAGCACCTGCCCCGCTACTGGTCCCGGGTGGTGCTGAGCACCGACCCCGCCGGTTGGTGCCCGAGCCGCCTGTGCCTGGTCGCCCACGGCCGGCGGGTGCAGGTAGGGGCCGCCCTGGTGGAGCCGGAGCGGCTGGCGCTGGCCGCGGAGCTGACCCGGCAGCTCGGTTTGGACACAGCGATCTTTCATCGCCGGCCCGAGCCGGTGGTCACAGGGGCGGCCGCACCCGCCCCCCAAGTACAACGACGAGAGGGGACATGGCCGTAAGCACGCATCCACAGACCTTAGCCGGAGTTGCCTCCGGGAGCCTGCTCGCCCTGGGCGCCGCCATCTGGGCGGGGCCCGCCCGGGCTGAGCTGGGGTTCAACTTCCCGGAGCCCGCCGCCGGCGTGGCCCAGGAGATCTACAACATCCACATGCTCACCGCGACCATCGCCACGGTGCTCCTGGTGATCATCTTTGGGTTCGTGATCTATTCACTCATCCATCACAGGAAGAGCCGCGGCTATGTGGCGGACCAGAACTTCCATCAGAGCTGGTTCGGTCATTGGTCCTGGGTGATAGTCCCCGTGCTGGTGCTGGGTGTGGACCTCACCATCGCCCACTCCGCCCAAAAGACCCTGGAGAAGGTATGGGAGGTGCCCAAGGGCGAGGACATGCTGGACATCAAGGTGGTGGGCCATCAGTGGTGGTGGGAGTACGAGTACCTGGACCACTCGGTGGAGGTCGACGGCAAGCCTCAGGTGGTGCGTATCGAGAGCCGCGCGACCACGCGGGAGCAGGCGGGTGACCACTATCTGCGGGACGTGGACAATCCGCTGGTCCTGCCGGTCGGGAAGAAGGTGCGCTTCCTCCACACCTCGGCGGACGTGAACCATGCCTTCTGGGTGCCGGAGCTGGCGGTGAAGAAGGACGCCATCCCCGGCTATGTCACCGAGACCTGGGTAGACCTCAACCGGGAGGGGACCTTCCGCGGTCAGTGCGCCGAGCTCTGCGGGACCTGGCACTCGCGCATGCCCATCGTCGTGGAGTCCGTCTCCCAGGAGCGGTTCGACGCCTGGATGGACGGGCAGAAGCAGACCATGCTGGCCGCGGCCGCGGAGGCCTCCATGGATCGGACCTGGTCGATGGAGGAGCTGATGGAGAAGGGTCAGTCCGCCTTCAACACCAAGTGCGGCGCCTGCCATCAGATCAACGGCAAGGGTCTGCCCCCCGCGTTCCCGGCGTTGGCAGGCAGCAAGATCGCCACCGGTCCCATCGCCGGGCACCTGGACATCGTGCTCAACGGCAAGCCGGGGACGGCCATGGTCGCCTGGAACACCCTGAGCGACCTGGAGCTGGCCGCCATCATCACCTACGAGCGTAACGCCTGGGGCAATGAGACCGGCGATCTGGTGCAGCCCCGGGACATCAAGGCCGCCCGCTCGGTGGCGGTGAAATGAGCGTCCGGACCGCGCCAGATCAAGCCGCCCCAACGAACACCCGTCACGACAGGTAGACAGCCATGACAACCACGACCCTGGATCACCCCCACGAGCATGCCCACGAGCACGAGCACCACGGTCCGCCCGCGGGGCTGAAGCGCTGGCTCTTCTCCACCAACCACAAGGACATCGGGACCATGTACCTGGTGTTCGCGCTGATCATGCTGTTCGCCGGCGGGGCCAGTGCCATGCTGATTCGCATGGAGCTCTTCATGCCAGGGCTCCAGCTCCTTGAGCCTGACCTCTATAACAACCTGGTCACCAACCACGCCCTCATCATGATCTTCGGGGCCGTGATGCCGGCCGCCGCGGGCCTGGCCAACTGGATGATCCCCCTGATGATCGGGGCCCCGGACATGGCCCTGCCTCGCATGAACAACCTGAGCTTCTGGATCCTGCCGGCGGCGGCGACCATGCTCATCCTGTCCTTCGTGGTGCCCTTCTTCCCCGGCGGCGGAACCCAGATCAACACCGGCTGGACCCTCTATCCGCCCCTGTCTCTGCAGGTGGGCATGTCCATGGACTTCCTGATCTTCGCCATCCACCTGCTCGGCATCTCCTCGGTGCTGGCCTCGATCAACATCATCGTCACCATCTTCAACATGCGCGCCCCCGGCATGCGGATGCTGGAGATGCCCATCTTCGTATGGACCTGGCTGGTCACTGCCTTCCTGCTGATCCTGGTGGTCCCGGTGCTGGCCGGCGGCGTGACCATGCTGCTCTTCGATCGCCACTTCGGCACCAGCTTCTTCAACGCCGCGGGCGGCGGCGACCCGGTGCTCTTCCAGCATCTCTTTTGGTTCTTCGGTCACCCTGAGGTCTACATCCTGATCCTGCCCTCCTTTGGGGTATTGGCGGCCATCATCCCGACCTTCGCCCGCAAGCCGCTCTTCGGCTACAACTCCCTGGTCGGGGCCATGATCGCCATCATGGTCATCGGCATGGTGGTCTGGGCCCATCACCAGTACACCGTCGGCATGTCACTCGGCGCCGTCAGCTACTTCATGATCGGGACCATCATCATCTCGATACCGGTGGGGCTCATGGTCTTCAACTACATGGCGACCATGTGGCGGGGCTCCATGACCTTCGAGACCCCCATGCTTTTCGCCGTGGCCATCCTGCTGATGTTCTCATTCGGCGGGCTCACCGGGATCATGCTGGCGGTAGTGCCGGCCGACATGCAGTACCAGGACTCCATGTTCGTGGTAGCCCACTTCCACTATGTGCTGCTACCGGGCGCGGTCTTCGGTCTCTTCGCCGGCGTCTTCTACTGGCTGCCGAAGTGGACCGGGCATATGTACAACGAGAAGCTCGCCAAGCTCTTCTTCTGGGTCAACGTCATCAGCTTCAACATCACCTTCTTCCCCCAGCATTTCATCGGGCTGGCGGGGATGCCGCGGCGCATCGCCGACTACAACGTGATGTTCACCGAGTTCAACATGGTCTCGAGCCTTGGGGCCTTTGTCTTCGGGCTGAGCCACCTGCTGCTCCTCTACATCATCATCGACACGGTACGCCGCGGTAAGAAGGCCGAGGCCCGGGTCTGGGAAGGCGCCAAGGGTCTGGAGTGGGAGTTGCCCTCGCCGCCTCCCTTCCATAGCTGGACCACCCCGCCCAACCTGGCCGCGGTCGCCAGATAAGGGTTAGCGAGTCGGCCGGGTCCCAGGCCCGGCCGTGAAGACGAGCGAGGATCCGAGCACATGGAAATCGAAACACTCAATGCCGAGCGGCGCCGCCGCAATATCCGCGCCGCCTGGTTGCTGGCGGGCTTCGCCCTGTTCATGGCGGTGAGCTCGGTGCCCTTCTGGAAAGGGCTGTTCCAAATGGCCATGGGGACGGGACATTGACCGGCGCGCCGGCGACCGAGCGCGGCAAGCGGCGCACCCTGATCCTTCTGGGTGCCTTGGCCGTCGGGATGTTTGGGTTCGGCTTCGCCCTGGTGCCCCTCTACAGCCTCCTGTGCGAGGTGACCGGGACCCAGTCCCTGGAGGAGCGGGCCAAGATCGCCGTGAACCAGGGACCTCAGTTGGCGGGGCCGGTGGACGACTCACGCTGGGTGACGGTGAAGCTCGACACCACCATCCAGCCAGACCTGCCCTGGCGGATCACACCCATGGAGCGCAAGGTGCGGGTCCACCCTGGCGAGACCCGGCGGGTGGACTTCATCGCCGAAAACCATTCCGGTAAGGCGATCACTGGTCAGGCCCTGCCGAGCATCGCGCCCTTCCAGGCGGGGGCCTTCTTCAGCAAGCTGGAGTGCTTCTGCTTCACCCGCCAGACCCTGGAGGGCAACGAGACCCGGACTATGCCCCTGATGTTCACGGTTTCGCCGGACCTGCCGGCGGAGATCGGCTCCCTGACCCTGTCCTACAGCGTGATGCGCGTGCCAGAGTCCCAACCCCTGGCCGCCAACTGACAAGGCCCCCAAGGGCCAACCCATAACACAGCGAGAGAGAGGATACCCACCCCATGAGCAGTGCCGCCCACGGACAGAAGGACTACTACATCCCGGAGCCCAGCCCCTGGCCCATCACGGCCATGATCTCCGTGTTGACCATGCTGGCCGGAACCGCGCTCGCCATGAACGGCGTGGCCTTCGGTGGCTGGATGATCGTCGGCGGCCTGGTGCTGCTCGCGGTGATGTTCTACGGCTGGTTCGGCGATGTGATCAAGGAGAGCATGTCGGAGCGCTACAACGCCCAGGTGGACCGCTCCTTCCGCCAGGGGATGCTCTGGTTCATCGCCTCCGAGGTCTTCTTTTTCCTGAGCTTCTTCGGGGCCCTCTGGTACATCCGTAATGTCGCCCTGGTGTGGCTGGGGGGCGATGGCTACCTGGGTGAGACCCATGGGCTCCTGTGGAGCCAGTTCGACGCGGTCTGGCCCTCGGCGGGGCCCAAAGAGCTCGGCGGCGCCTTCAAGGCCATGGCCCCTTGGGGGATCCCCGCGCTGAACACCTTAATCCTGCTCACCTCCGGCGCCACCATCACCTGGGCCCACTGGGGGCTCAAGCAGGGGAACAACACCACCCTGGTGCGGGGGCTCGCGGCCACCATCGCCCTGGGTTTCCTGTTCGTCATCCTCCAGGCCTGGGAGTACAGCCACGCCTATCACGAGCTCAACCTGACCCTAGGCAGCGGGGTCTACGGCTCGACCTTCTACATGCTGACGGGCTTCCACGGCTTCCACGTGACCATGGGGGCGGTGATGTTGACCGTCATCCTGGTGCGGGCCGCCAAGAAGCACTTCACCCCGCACAACCACTTCGCCTTCGAGGCGGTGGCCTGGTACTGGCACTTCGTGGACGTGGTGTGGCTCGGTCTCTTTGTCTTCGTCTACTGGCTCTG
>JBLMWY010000284.1:0-8483 GCA_050257475.1 Bdellovibrio bacteriovorus | reverse complement strand
TCCCCCCATCAGGGCTACCTCACCACGGCCCGGGCCCGCAACCGGGTGCGCCAGTGGTTCAAGCAGCAGGATCACGACCAGCACGTCCAGGAGGGCCGCACCGCCCTGGACAAGGAGCTCTCGCGGCTCGCCATCGCCGAGAAGCCCCAGTTGGAGCAGCTCGCCCCCCGCTACAACTTCAAGCGGGGTGAGGACCTGCTGGCGGCCATCGGGCGGGGGGACCTGTCGGTCGGGCTGGTGGCCCGCCAGGTGGGGGAACCGCGTGTCCCGGAGCAGCAACCCCGAGAGGTCGAGCCGCGCCCGCGGCCCCCGTCCAAGCCCAAGCCCGGCGCCGGGGAGGTGGTGGTGGAGGGGGTGGACGACCTGCTGACCCAGATCGCCAACTGCTGCAAGCCGGTCCCTTACGACAGCATCGTCGGGTTTGTCACCCGGGGCCGGGGCGTCACCGTCCATCGCCGGGATTGCTCCAATGTGCGGCACCTCCCACCGGGCGAGCAGGACCGGCTGGTGCGGGTGCGCTGGGCGAGCCAACCGGCGGACGCCACCTATCCGGTGGACGTGCTGGTGATCGCCGCCGACCGCAAGGGGCTGCTGCGCGACATCTCCTCGGTCTTCGCCGACGACGACGTGGACGTCATCGGCGTGAATACCCACTCGGACAAGAGCACCGACACCGCCGCCATGCGCTTCACCGTGGAGGTGCGGGACATGGAGCACCTGGAGCGGGTGCTCGCCAAGCTGCACCAGGTGCCGGACGTGCTCGACGTGCGCCGATCCTATTGAGCTCGGGGCGGTGGCGCCCGCAGAGCCGCCTGCCCCCGGGCCAGCAGCTCCCGGGGATCCACCTGGCCCGAGTAGCGATAGGGCAGGGTCAGGAGCCCGTCGGCGATGGTCGCGGTGCCCGTGAGGGTCCAGTCCAGGGGCCTGTCCTTCAGGGCCAGGGCGGGGAGCTGCTGCACCAGACCGAGCAGGCTCCCGGTCACGTCCACATCCACCAGGGCCTCGCCGAAGGCCGGGATCTGACGGTCCAGGGCGCTGGCCCCCTGGGCGATCTCATTGCCATCGAGCTTCAGCCGGTAGGTCAGGCCCCGGATGGGCAAGGTGCGGTCATTGGGGTTCCTCATCGCCAGGGTAAGGACGACGGTCTGACGGGCGAGCGTCACCTCCTTTACTCGCAGCCCGGCGAGTGCCACCTCCGGGGCCTGCCAGGACTTGGTGAGGCTGGCGCAGCCGGCAAGCAGCGGCAGGAGGAGCACCAGGCCCAGGGGCAGACCCCAGGGTCGGCTGGACAGGGGCCGGACGCCGACCGCGGGCTCAGGGCGCGGACTCATGCCCGCGCCTCCCCCGCCACCAGCGCAAGCAGGCGACGAACCAGCGCATCCGGGACCTCCAGTCCATAGTCCAGACGCAGCCGCTCCCGGGCCGCCGCCGCATCACCCGGTGGCGGCTCCATCCGGCCCAGGAAGCCCCCCACGTCCTCCACCACCGCCCAGGGATAGATCAACCACCGCCACTCGTCGATGGTCCCCGCCGCATAGTCCGCCCGCACCGGCGAGCCGACCTTCTCGTGGAGCACCGCGGTACGCACCTCCGCGGGGCCCAGGGAATCCAGATGGGCGCGGGCGGCCTGCAGCGTATCGCCCGTGTCGTTGACATCGTCCACCACCAGGAGACGCTGGCCCTCCACCGGGATGCACAAGGGGTACTTGACGGTGGCCTGGGGCTCCTTGTCGGCGGGCCCCCGATAGTGCACCACCCGAATGCTGGTGAGATTGAAGAGACCGAGCACGTCGCACAGCACCCGGGCCGGGGTGAAACCCCCGCGGGAGATGGCGACCACCAGGTCTGGCCGGAAGCCGGAGGCCCTGACCCGTTCCGCCAGGGTCCAGGCCAGGTCGTAGACGGCCTCGTTCGACACCAGCTCGCAGCGTAGCTTCTCGACCATTACACCCACCACCGAACCGGGTACCAGCACCCTGCCTCAAGGTAACCGATCCGACAGAAAGGCCGCTAGGGCCCGCTCGTAGCCGGGCTGGCTGAGCAGGAAACCGCCGTTGTGATCGCCGCGCAGCCCATGGAAGGACTTGGGCTCGCCCGCCGCCTCGTACACACGGCGACCAAGCTCCACGGGGATGATCTCGTCCTGCGGGCTGTGGAGCACCAGGACCGGACACCGGACGCCGGCGAGCCGCGCCACCGTATCGAAGTCGAAGCGCCGCACGATCAGCCGCGACAGGATCGGGTAGATCTCCCGGACCAGATCCCGCGCGGAGCTGAAGGTGGACTCCAGGATCAGGGCCCCGGGCCGGACTCGGGACGCCAGCTCGGCCGCCACCGCACCCCCGAGTGAACGGCCAAACAGCACGATGTCGCCCGGCGCCACCCCAAGCCCCTCCACCAGATGGTCCCAGGCCGCCCGGGCATCCCGGTACAGACCCTGCTCGCTGGGCCGACCCTCACTGCGCCCATAGCCCCGATAGTCCAGGATCAGCACGCCTAGCCCGAGGCGATTAAAGATCTCCAGGGACGCCTGGCGGTGGGAGATGTTGCCGGCATTGCCATGGAAGAACAGCAGCACCCGCCGGGCCCCAGGGTGAGGCAGGTACCATCCGTGCAGCCGCACCCCATCCTCGGTCCGGAGCCAGACATCCTCATAGTCCATTCCCCAATCGGCTGGGGTCGCCGCAAGGTCGCGGCTAGGCAGGAAGACCATCGCCGGCTGCATCACATAGAGGCCGCCCGCCACCAGGCCGAGGACGATGATCAGGTTGATCAAAAGGCTCGTCACGGCGCGCTTCAGGGTCGCGGTCTCCCGCCGGGGAAGGGTCTCCCGGTCGCGTATTTATAGAGGGCTACGTCGCCCGCGGCGACCCTTAGCTCTGCGACGCCCCCCCGCGGACCCCGGGGCTCCAGGACGACCGCTCGGGGCCGCCGGCGCGCCGGATCGAAGATGAGGATACGGCTCGGATCAAGATCCGATGGGGCCCCGGAGAAGTCGAAACGCAGCCGGATGGTGCCCGGCTCTTCGCTGTCGTTCGGGGGGCTGCCTCGGGCATGACGCGCATTCTGGAGCATCGCATAGTGCTCGCCGGCATCGTCCCGGAAGAAGCCAACGAGGATCTCCATCACCTCGCTGTCTGGCGCCGCGGCGGGACCCAACTCGACGAGGTAGGGATCGCCGCCGGCGCCCCGGCGCCAGGGCCTTGTGCCTTCCGGCTGGAGGGCGGGCAGCAGGGACCGGTAGCGGACGTCCGTGCTCCACAGGTGCCGCGTCACCCCCAGATAGGCGGAGAGGTCCCGGTTGACTTCGGCCGCCGCGTACCACAGGGGCGACTTGGCCCCCCCGTAGCCGGGCTCGTCGAAGAAGGCCGGGGCTATGCCCATGGACTTGTTCTGATAGATGAACCAGGTGAAGCCGGTGAACCCGTAGACCAGGCCGCTCATGGCGTCCCAGCGCAGGTCGCTGGGGGTGAGCCGATCCTCGGCACGCTGGCGGTAGCCGTAGAGATAGCGCCAGTAAGGCCGGTGGTACTTCTGGGCGTAGCGGCGGATCAGCGCCAGGGTGGCGTACTGGCGTTTGCTCAGGTTGTAGCGGTCGAAGGAGAAGATGTCGATCCCGAGCTGACCGCCCGCATAGTCCAGGATACGCCCCAGGTCCCGCACCCCCACGCTGAAGTTCATCACCACAAGGGCCTCGGGGTCGGCCCGGCGCACCGCCTCCACGCCCTGCCGGAAGGGCAACACCCCGGCGAACCCAGTCCCGTCGAGCCCCGGCTCGTCGCCGATCTGGAAGCCCACGCGCCCCGGCCGATCGGGGCCGATGCCGCCGAGCACCTGGCCGCCGTCCCGGGAGGTGCCGTCCTTGTCCACCCAGGAGAAGAAGCGGAGTCTTGGCCGACCGCTCGCCTCCCAGTCGGCGAGCTGCCGCGGCAGGCCGGCCTCCCAGAAGTGCACGGCGGTGGCGTGGAATCCGTCGAAATAATCATCCACGAAGGCCCTGGGCGGGGGGCCGTCCACCAGCATCAGGCCGCTGATGAAGGGCGGCTCGGCGCGCAGGCGCCGCCAGACCCGATCCAGGTGTGGCGCCTGCCAGCCCCCCAGGTCCGATCCGGGGCCAGGGCCCTCCGTGATCGGAGGCCGCGCGCAGCCCGCCAGGATTGACACACCCAGCAGCCCCGCCACCAACCCCCACTTCATGGCGGGCGCCCGCGGACGCACCCCGTCAAGGGGCTCAAAAGGCCGCGATGTAGGCCGCCACGAAGCGGTCGTAGTCCGCCTCGGGCAGCGCGTTGATGCCGGCGGCGGCCTTGCGCCCGCCGCCGCTGGCAAACTGGCGGCACAGGGCATCCGCCCCCTCCGGTCGCGCGAGGGGGGCACGCACGCTCACCACGAAGCCGCCGGCGGGCAGCCGGGTCAGCAAGGCATGGGCACGGCTCGGTGACTCCTGAGCCAGCTCGTTGGCAAAGACCCCACCGGCGCGCCGGCCCCAGGGGTCGGCAGGCAGCACGTAGAGCCGATGCCGCTCGCCCTCGAGGACGGGGTGCAGCGAGCGGGCCCGCGCCATGTCGTCCTCGTAGCCGTCCCTTAGGGTGGTAAAGGCGGGATCCGCGGCGATGAAGTCCAGAGGGTCGGCATAGGGCGAGAGCCGCCGGTAGAGCTCGTCGGGTGGGAAGTGGAGGTCCGCGACCTCAGCCCCGTAGCCGTTGTAGTTGAGATAGATGCCGAGATCCCGGAGCCGACTTAGGGCCCCCTCGCCCAGCCCCAGGGGCTCGGCGGCGCGCCGGGCGGCGGCGTCGAAGTTGTCGCCAAAGGTCCCAACCACCGCCCAGGCCCGCTGGCGCCCCCCGAGATACGCATCCACCAACAGGCTGGTGCCCTTGTCCGGCACGGTCTCCACGTGGCACTGGAGGTGGGGATGGGTCGGGATCTCCCCGGGGAAGTGATGATCGAAATACAGCACCCGAGCCCCGGCCGCCAACACCCGCTCCAGGGCGGCGCGGTTCTTGTCCAGGGAGATGTCCAGCACCGTCACCTCATCCCCAGCACCCGCCGCTACCCGGGCGAGCAGCCCGATATCCCGCTTGACCCCGGTCACCAGGACGCTGTCCAGGGGCTCTACGAGTCGAAGCTGCTGGAGTGCGCAGATCCCATCCGCGTCGCCGTTGAAGACATCGTAATGGGTCATGGCGGGCCCTCGGGGCTGGGGGAAGAGACGATCTCGATTATCCCTTTGCGCCCTGATTGGGACCAGATCAGGGCCGAACTGGGGGAAATCCCCTAGGGCCGCCATTGCTCGGTCAGGGTCAGGACGTTAGACTTTCGCGTCTGCCAATCGACCCGTGCGCGTTTCGCCGTCCCTCGGGATCAATCCCCGGGATCCGACGAGCCATTCCGCTCGGCCCGCGGTCCGCCCAACGCGCCCCCATCATCAGAACTTCACGACCCTGGAGCCCCCATGGCGATCGAACGCACCCTCTCCATCATCAAGCCCAACGCCGTTGCCAAGAATGCCATCGGCGCCATCCTGGACCGCTTCGAATCCCAGGGGCTCTCCATCGTCGCGGCGCGCATGCTGCACATGAGCCGGGAGCAGGCCTCCGCCTTCTACGCCATCCATCAGGGCAAGCCCTTCTTCGAGGAGCTGGTCGGCTTCATGATCTCGGGCCCCGTCATGGTGCAGGTGCTGGAGGGCGAGGACGCCGTGGCCAAAAATCGGGAGATCATGGGCGCCACCAACCCGGCTAACGCGGCCCCTGGGACCATCCGCGCGGATTTCGCCGATTCTTTCACCGAGAATGCGGTGCACGGCTCCGATTCTCCGGAGAACGCCGCGGTGGAGATCGCGTTCTTCTTCCCCGAGGGGGTCTGCCCCCGCACCCGCTGAGGCACCGCGACCAGACCATGGACATCGCCGCTCGCCCCAACCTGCTGGATCTGGACCTCGCTGACTGCGAGGCCCTGGCGGTGTTCCTTGGCTCCAAGGCCTTCCACGGCCGCAACCTCTTCAAGTGGATCCACAAGCACGGCGTCCTGGACCTCGACGCCATGACGGACATCCCCAAGGCCCTGCGGGCCGCCCTGGCCGAGGCGGCGGAGCTGCGCCTGCCGCGCATCATCCACACCCAGCCCTCGGCGGACGGCACCGTCAAATGGGTGATGGAGCTTGAGGACGGACAGCGCATCGAGACCGTCCACATCCCCGAAGACGGGCGCTCCACCATCTGCGTCTCCTCCCAGGTGGGCTGCGCCCTGGACTGCGCCTTCTGCGCCACCGCCCGCCAGGGGTTTAATCGCAACCTGCGGATCAGCGAGATCATCGGCCAGGTCTGGCACGCCGCCCGCCAGCTCGGAGAGCCCCCCTCCAACGTGGTCATGATGGGCATGGGGGAGCCGCTCGCGAACTTCGAGGCGGTGGTCAAGGCCATGGCCATCATGCAGGACGACCTGGCCTACATGGTCTCCAAGTACCGGGTGACCTTGAGCACCTCCGGCGTGGTCCCGGCCATCTACCGGCTACGCGAGCAGAGCGACGTGTCCCTGGCCGTCTCGCTCCACGCGCCCAACAACGAGCTGCGGGACGTCCTGGTCCCCATCAACCGCAAATACCCCCTGGAGGAGCTACTGCCCGCCTGTCGCGCCTACATCGCGAGCGACAAGCGCCGGCGCATCACCTGGGAGTACGTGATGCTGGACGGGGTGAACGACAGCGTCCACCACGCCAAGCAGCTCATCCGGCTCCTGGAGGGCACCCCCTCCAAGCTCAACCTGATCCCATTCAACCCCTTCCCCGACAGCGGCTTCGGGACCACCAAGCCCGAGCAGTTGGAGCTGTTCCGCCAGCGGCTGATGCGCTCCGGGCTCCTGGCCTTCACCCGCAAGACCCGCGGCGACGAGATCGCCGCCGCCTGCGGCCAACTGGTCGGCCGGGTCCAGGACCGCACCCGCCGCCTGGGTCGGCCGCTTCCAGTGCCTTTCACCCCAGGAGGGGCTCCACTGCAATGAGATCCTTCGGCGCCTCTCGGGGTCTGGTCCTTGGCCTGCTGCTCGTCCCGCTCTGGCTCGGCCTGGCGGGCTGCAGCCACAAGCAGACCAAGGAGGCCGACAACCCCCTGGCCCTCGATGCCGAGAACAGTCCGGGCGATCTCTACGTGGCCATGGCCGCGGAGTACTACCGGCTGGGCCAGCTCGAGCCGGCCCTGCGACGGGCCGAGCAGGCCGTCGCCGAGGATGACAAAAACCCCCGAGCCCACTACATGCTCGCCGTCATCTACCAACAGATCGGCCAGGTCCAGCGAGCGGACGACAGCTTCAAGCGGGCCCTGGAGCTCTCCCCCAAGAACTCCGACATCCGCAATGCCTACGGCACCTTCCATTGCAACCAGAAGCGTTACGCGGAGGCGGATGCCCAGTTCGCCATGGCCCTGGAGAACCCTCTCTACGCCACGCCTTGGGTGGCCATGACCAATGCGGGCATCTGCGCCGCCAGCGCCGGCAACTCGACCAAGGCCGAGTCCGAGTATCGACGCGCCCTCAACGCCAATCCGCGCTTCGGCCCCGCCCTGCTTAAGCTGGCGGAGATCGACCTCAAGCGCGGCGACGCCAAGAGCGCCAAGGGCTATCTGGACCGCTATTTCCAGGCCAATGCCCCGACCCCCTATGCCCTCTCGCTCGGCATTCAGACCGAGCGTAAGCTCGGCAACAAGACCGGGGCGGCCACCTACGAGCAGGTGCTGCGCAAGAATTTTCCGACGGCGCCAGAGACCCTCGCGCTCTAGGGAGGCGTGACCGATGAATCCGATTCAAGCCGCCAGTCCCGACGAGCAGAATGTCGTCGATTTCTCCGACTCACCGGGACGCCGCCTGCGCGTCCTGCGTCAGAGCAAGGGTTGGGAGATCGAGCGCATCGCCTCCCAGCTCCACCTCCGTCCCCACCTGGTGGAGGCGCTGGAGCAGGACCGCTTCCATGAGCTGCCGGGGCCCGTCTTCGTCATGGGCTACCTGCGCAACTACGCCCGTCTGCTGGGCATCGATCCCGAGCCCCTGATCGGGGCCTATCGAGCCTCCACCCCGAGCCAGGAGCCCCACGCCGCCTGGACGCCCCGCCCAGTCAAGCCCGAGGTCGGCAGCGGCCATATCCTGGTGCGGGTGGTCAGCCTGGGCCTGTTCCTGGCGGTCATCGCCGCCCTGGTCCTGTGGTGGCAGAACCGCCCGGCGCCATCCGACGAGCCCACCCTCGGCGCGGCTCCAAGTGGCGTGCCCCTGCTGGCGGAGGAGGCCCTCACGGATGCCGGCCTTTCCCTGGAAGAGCCCCCAACCACCGATGCCCTGCCAGAGCCAGGCGAGGGCGCGGCGCAATCCGGGCCGCAGGACTGGGGGGCACCGGCCGCGTCCACCGACTCCCCGACCGCGATCGCCCCTGCCGATCCGGCCGCCCTGCGGGCGGTCGAAACCTCATCGCCTGAGAGCATTGCTGCGACCGTGCC
>JBLMWY010000283.1:0-5680 GCA_050257475.1 Bdellovibrio bacteriovorus | reverse complement strand
CCTGGACGCGGAAGAAGCCCTGGGTGGCCCCAGGCCAGAGTGTGGAATCCCAGGGTCTGCGGAGGCGCACCAGCCGGATGCCCTGGGGGGCGAGCCGGAGCCCGAGGCCCTCGATGCGCTCGGCCCAGGGCCCCACCGGGGTCTCCAGGGTGACCAACTGACTGACCCCAAGCCCCCGGGCCCAATCCTCCGCCGATTGGACCCAGGCCGTCTCGTCGAGGCGATGAGAAGAGACCCCGAAGTGGGCCCCCGCCCGGGACAGGGAGTCCCCCAGGGCCTCGCCGGTGAAGGCGGCCACGGCCGGCGCCAGGTCCAGCTCCCTGAGTACCCCCCGATCCCAGCCCCCGGCCACCCCCAAGAACCGGAGTCCGGCGATGGGCGAGCGCTCGGCGGTCAGGTCGTCGGGGGTGAGCAGGAGGGCGCTCGTAGCCGCCGGATCCGGCGATGTCCGCTCCAACAGGGGCCTGGGACTGAGGTCGAGCCAAGGCTCGATGAGGGGCCGCGCCTGCTCGTCGAGCTGTCCGCGCGGATCGAAACGCCCCTCCGTGTAGCGGGCGATGTTCTCCGCGCGGGCCAGGTAATGCTTGCCCCTGGTATGGAGCCCGGCGACCCAGCGCCAGGACAGGGTGTTGGAGGCCGGATCCCCATCCAGCAGATGCCGCAGGAAGAAGGCCGCCCCCAGGGTCCAAGGCAGGCGCAGGGTAAAGATCCAGATGCTGGCGAGCCACATGCGGACGTGGTTGTGGAGATAGCCCGTAGCGGTCAGCTCCCCGACCCAGGCGTCGAAGCACGCGATGCCCGTCCGGCCCGCGACGGCGGCGGCATGGCGTTCGGCCGCCGGCCCGTCGAGGCCGTCCCGGTCGTGCCGCCACTGCTCCAGATAGGAGCGCCAGACCTGGGGGCGGAGCTCCAGCCAGCCCTTCCAGTAGGTTCGCCAGAGGACCTCGGCGACGAGCTTCTCTACCGCCGCCGGCGGATGGGCCGACCAGACCGCGCCTATCACCTCGTATTCCAGGATCAAGCGATGCCGCAGGTAGGGCGAAAGCCCCGACACGCGGTCTTGGGGCGGCACTACCCGATTGCGCTCCCGGGCGTAGTCCGCGACCTTGGGCAGGAAGGCGGAGAGTCGCCCGAGTCCGGCGTCGCGGCTCGGCAGGGGACCCCCGGCCTCGCCACCCGCACGGCACTCCGCGGCCATCGCGGCGAGTCGATGGACCCTCGCATTCCCCCTCGGCTGCACCAACGTTGCGTCTCTCGCCCTCATGAGGTCGCGTCCCCTCGCCATGTCCAACCCGCCGACCGCATTGGCCTACTGGCTCGCCGCCCCGGGTCGGGGAGAGCTCAGGCGCGAGCCCATCCCGCCCGCTGGACCCGGTGACGCCCTGGTCCGCACCCGCTACAGCGGCATCAGCCGAGGGACCGAGGCCCTGGTGTTTCGCGGCGAGGTGCCGCCGAGCGAATACCAGAGGATGCGCGCGCCCTTCCAAGGTGGCGCCTTTCCGGGACCGGTCAAGTACGGCTATTGCAGCGTCGGGGTGGTGGAAGAGGGGCCCGACACGCTGGTTGGGCGCAACTGCTTTTGTCTATATCCACACCAAACCCGTTATCGGGTGCCGGCCGAGGCGCTGCATCCCATTCCAGAGTCCGTCCCGCCGGGCCGAGCGATCCTGGCCGCCAACCTGGAGACGGCCGTCAACGGGCTCTGGGACTCGGGTCCCCAGATCGGCGAGCGGATCACCGTGGTGGGCGGCGGGACCCTGGGGTGCTTGGTCGCCTGGCTCGCGGGCCGCATCCCGGGCTGCCGGGTGGAGCTGATCGACCTGAGCCCGGCTCGCGCCGAGCTCGCCGAGGCCCTGGGCGTGGGATTCGCGCAGCCCGACCGGGCGACGCCGGAGGCGGATCTCGTGATCCATGCCAGCGGCTCACCGGCGGGCCTGGCCCTGGCCCTGGGGCTCGCCGGCTTCGAGGCCCGGGTGGTGGAGCTCAGTTGGTACGGCACCCGCGAGGTCGCTCTGCCCCTGGGGCAGGCCTTCCACCAGCGGCGGCTGCAGCTCCGCTCCTCCCAGGTGGGCAGCCTGCCCCCGACGCAGCAGCCCCGCTGGGATCACCGCCGACGCATGGCCCTGGCTCTGTCACTGCTGGCAGACCCGGCGCTCGACCGCCTGATCACCGGCGAGGACCCCTTCGAGCGCCTGCCCGAGGTCCAGGCCCGCCTGGCCGAGGCCCCTGGCGATACACTCATGCACCGCATCCGCTACGACCAAGGTGACGACTGAGGAGACGACTGATGTTCAGCCTCTGCGTGCGCGACCACATGATGATCGCCCACAGCTTCCGCGGCGAGGTCTTCGGACCGGCCCAGCGGCTCCACGGGGCCACCTACGTGGTCGATCTGGAGCTGCGCCGCCCGGACCTGGACGCCGACAACCTGGTGGTGGATATCGGCCTGGCCAGTCGAGCCCTGAGGGCGGTCCTCGCGGAGCTCGACTACCGCAACCTCGACGAGCATCCCGCACTCGCCGGACTCAACACCACCACCGAGTTCCTGGCCCGGGTAGTCTGGGAGGGCGTGGCCGCACGCATCGCCGCCGGTGAGCTGGGTCAAGGGGCCCGGGGCATCACCGAGCTGCGCGTCGTCCTGCGGGAGTCCCATTTGGCATGGGCATCCCACGAGGCACCCCTTGTCCCCTAACGCCGGGACTGTTGTGAGGCTCGTCGGAAACCTGCCTTCGGATCGGCGGCGCTCGGCAGGGCGACGGTCGAGGGTTAGAGCCAGGGGAGCCGGTCTGGCGACCCTGTCCCCGAGTAGCCCCTGAGCGCGCGGTGCCGGCACAGGTCCAGACATCTCGGGCGCCGGGAGGGCCTCGACTCTGGTTCCTCGTCCCCGGAGACCTAAACACGCCCACGGGCGGCTACCGCTACGATGGTCGCCTCATCCAGGGCTTGCGGTCGCTCGGCTGGCGGGTCGAGCACCGGGCCCTGGACCCGAGCTTTCCCCATCCGAGCCGGACCGCCCTCCAAGCGGCAGAGCGGCGGCTCGCCGGGATTCCCGACGGGGAGACCGTGGTCGTGGACGGTCTCGCCTTGGGAGCGCTGCCAGAAAGCGCCGAGGTCCATGGCCGGCGACTGGCCCTCGTGGGGCTGATTCACCACCCCCTGTGGTTGGAAACTGGACTGGACGGTCACAGCGCGGAGACTTTGCGGCGAAGCGAGGTCCGCGCCCTGTCCCGGACGGCGCGGGTCGTCGTCACCAGCCGCGCCACCGCGCGCCTGCTCCAGGACCAAGGGACGCCGGCCAGCCGGATCCGCGTGGTGGTCCCAGGGGTGGATCCCGCACCGGTCTCGGTCGGATCGCCTGGCCAGGCGGTCCAACTGCTCTGCGTCGCAACCCTGACCCCACGCAAGGGCCACGACCTGCTGCTTCGGGCCCTCGCTGGTCTGAGGGCTCTGCCCTGGCAGCTCCACTGCGTCGGCAGCCTGGATCGGGACCCGAGCTGGGCGGCCGGGCTGCTCGCGCTGCGCCGTGACCTGGGTCTCGAGGGGCGGGTGGTCTTCGCGGGCGCGCTGGACGAAGCGGGTCTCGCGCGCGCGTACACGGGCGCGGACCTGTTCGTGCTGCCCACCCGCTTCGAGGGCTACGGCATGGTGGTGGCCGAGGCCCTGGCCCGGGGGCTGCCTGTCGTCGCCACACGAACCGGGGCCATCCCTGACCTAGTTCCCCCCGAGGCCGGCATCCTGGTGTCCCCCGGGGAGCCCGCTGCACTGGGCGAGGCCCTGGGACGCGCCCTCGTCGATGGGGGGCTCAGACGCCGGCTCGCCGCCGGCGCCCGGGCGGCTGGGCCCAGGCTGCCCACCTGGGAGGATGCGGCGCGGGACTTTGCCGCCGCCTGCCAGGACATCCCTTCCGGAGATAGCCCGCCCGAGGGCACCCCATACGGAGGCACTCATGGGTGATTTCAGCGCGGAGTGGCTCGCCCTGCGGGAGCCCGCGGACCACCGCGCCCGCTCGCAGGCGCTGGTGAGGGAGCTCGTAGCGTGGCTGGAGGATCGTCCGTCGCCGGGTCCCCGGCAGCTCCTGGACTTGGGCGCCGGCACCGGCTCAAACCTGCGCTACCTGGCGCCGCGCCTGGCCGGGGCACAGGAATGGGTCTGCGTAGACCAGGACCCGGAGCTGCTCGCGGCGCTCATCGAGCAGACCTCGACCTGGGCCAGGGCCCAGGGCCTGGTGCCCAATCCCGAGGCGGGTGGCCTGCGCATCCAGGGGCGACGGCAGGTCTGGCAGATCGCGACCCGGCGGCTGGACCTTGCCGTGGCCCTACTCGGCGGGCCAGCCGCCCTACCCCTCACGCCCGGCTCCGTGGTGACCGCCTCCGCCCTGATGGATCTGGTGTCCGAGCCCTGGCTCGCGGACCTGATCCAGGCCTGCCGCCGCCAAGGCGCACCCCTGCTCGCCACGCTGAACTACGACGGCCGGGTGGAGATAAACCCGCGCGAGCCCCTGGATGGGCTCGTGATCGCCCTGGTCAACGGCCACCAGGGCCGTGACAAGGGTCTGGGTCCGGCCCTGGGCCCCAGCGCCCCCCGGGCACTCAGGCGCCTCGGGGAGGCCGCGGGCTATCGCTGCCTGTCGGCCGAGTGCGACTGGGAGCTGGAGCCGGACCAGCCGGCGATCCAGCAGGCCCTGGTGACCGGTTGGGCGGAGGCGGCCCGGGACCAGGTTCGGGATGCCCCGAGTGTCGACCTCAGCGCCATCGGGGAGCGCGTCGCGTCCATCGACCGCTGGGAGGATGCCCGGCTCGGCCATGTCGCCGCCGGCCGCTCCCGCTTGGGGGTCGGCCACCAGGACCTGCTCCTCCTACCCCCGGAACCCGGGGCCGGGAGCCGAGGATGAGCGGCGGCCGAAACGCCGCGGGGCGCCGCTTGGGCGCCCCGCCATGGCGTACGCGCGATCCTTTACCACCAGTAGCCGAAGCGGCGCTGCTGGCGCCAGTTGGCGTACTCAGGCCCACGCAGGTACAGGTCTCGGATGTATTGCTTCATGGCCGGGGAGCCCCAGCGGTAGGCGGGATCGTAGACATAGGCGCTACGCCAAGGACCGGCGATGGGTCCCGGACCCGGCCAGTAGGCGTTGGCGACCTCGGTCGGGATCAGGATGAGGGCGGCGGCGACGCCGGCCGCCACGGCCACGCGTTTGAGTGCTTTCATGGTGCACCTCCTCGTTAACCTCCCGCTGAAAAGTCTAGCTCAGCGGCCGCGGCTCAGAAGACCCGAGCAAGGCCAGGGAGGCTGGCGTCGAGGGCAGGCTCGGGCGGGTCGCTGGCGCCCAAGTCCAGGTCATAGAGGAGATCCCCACCCATCCGGAACAGACGGGTTGGCGGACGTTGGGCGTCGGCCAGCCGCTCCGGCGCCGGGATGCGAAGTCCTGGTCGCCCGGTCCCGATCACCAAGGGGGCCAGGGTGAGGTGCAGGCGGTCGAGGCGATTCTGGGCCAGGAAGGCCGACACCAGGGCGCCGCCCCCTTCCACGAAGAGCCGCCTCATCCCGAGTCCGGACAGGGTGTCCAGCAGGGCCCCGAGATCGAGCCGACCCGAGCGGCAGGGTATCCCCAGGACATGCGCCTGACCCTGGCGATCCCGCCCGGGGGCCACCAGCGACAGATCGCAGCACAGGAGCGTCTCGG
>JBLMWY010000282.1:0-7780 GCA_050257475.1 Bdellovibrio bacteriovorus | reverse complement strand
GGGCGAACACGGCGAAGCCGTAGAAGGCCAGGAATGCCGCGAGGATCAGCCAGTGGACGAGCGAGAGCTTGGGCATCGGCGTGGGGCGGGGATTAGGATCGGCGGCCAAGGGGGCTACCGGATGCTAGAGACGCCCGACCCGGCCTGTCAATCGAGGGGCGGTCTCGAGGGGTGCCGAGCGCCGCCCCGTTCGGATCCGCGCTCCCTCCTCGGGATCAGGGCGCGCCCCCATCCCAATCTGTATCGAGCGTCGTTGCCAGGCTCGCTCCCTCACCCCGGCAGGACTGAGGGGACGCGGGTGTGTGCCTCAGGCGCGACTTTCGGTCAGGCGTCTCGCCTCCCCCCCTGGCTTGGCCTATCATGCTGTCCCAAGGTCGCGCGTCGAGACGCGATCGCGATGCGAGCGGATCGCCGCCACCCGATCAATCCAGACCACCAGGAGACGACCCATGCCCACCCCAGTGAAAGAACTCGAAGGCGCCACCGACGAGCTGGTGGCAAAGCTCGCGGAACGGGGCATCATGGATAACGAAGCGCTTGTCCAGGCGGCCGCAACCCCCGCCCAACGCAAGGAGCTAGCCGGCTTCTGCGGCTGCGAGACCGGCGAGATCCTGCATCTGGCGAACCGTGCCGACCTGGCCCGCATCCGCGGGATCGGCGGCGTCTACTCGGATCTGTTGGAGATCGCCGGCGTCGACACCGTCAAGGAGCTGGCCAAACGCCGTGCCGATGCCCTCTACGCCAAGATCACCGAGACCAACGACCGCGACAAGCTCACCACCAAACCCCCGACCCAGGCCATGATCCAGGACTGGATCAGCCAGGCCAAGGCCCTCAAGTCCTCCCTCACCTATTGAGCCGAATCTAGAGCCGGTGCGGGGTCGGCCGGCGCGCGGCCGGCCCCACAGATCCGTGCTCGCTGAAATGCAGATATGACCCGCGGAATCCAATTGAAGCAGTTGACCAGGGCGCACCTGGAGCTTCTCGGGCTCCCCGAGGGGGCCGGCGTCGCTGGCAGCCGCGCCGAGGCGCTCCCGAGTCCCAGCCGCGCGGCGGACCCGAGTACCGGCGCGGACCTCGACCGACAGCCCCTGGACCTGCGTGCCCTCGCCCGTGAGGTGCGCCTGGAGCTGGAGATCACCCTGGGCCTGCTCGAAGGTGCCGCCGGACAGGCGCCGACCGATTAGAGATCGAGCAGGGTCCGCCGGGAACCTTAAGCGACGGTGCCAAAAAAACGGCCGCGACGACAGGGTGTGTAGCTGCCGTGGCGACCCAAGTGGCTTGCTGCCAAGAAACGGCGCTCGGAGGCGTTGCTCTCAGACCCGATCGCCGAGGCCCTGCCCTGCCGAGCCCGGATGAAGGGTCCCTAGACGGAAGTCAGTAGACCCAGCCGGGGACCTTCCGAGACCCCAATCGAGGTCAGAGGTCCCACACGGATACAACACCGAAACCTGCCCGGGATGCACCTAAGGCCGGGAGTCCAGGGTCTCAGGCACCTCTGCGATCAGTCGATCCTCATCACGCCGACCCCCCCCGTTGCGGGAAGCCAGGGCGATCAAGAAGCCACCGCTCAGGATGGAGGACAGGATGCCGGCAATGGTCAAGGTATCGAAGCTCATGATTTCGCTCCCTAAAGCAATGGATTGCGACGTGACTGCTTCCGGGATCAACCAGCGTCACAGGTTTCGGGTCGGGACCCCTGACCCTGTCTCACGGTGCCCAGTTTGCTCGGAGGGAGTTACCAGAGTATTTCGGTATCTGCTAATGTTGTAACAGGTTGTAACGATTCATCACCTGTTGCACGCGGGCAACAGCGAGCACCCATGGCCGACAGTCCCATCCAGATTCTGGTCGTCGATGACGACTCGGCCCTTCGCGGGCTGCTCGAGGAGTACCTGACCCGGGAGGGTTTCGAGGTCGCTGGCGTCGAGGACGGGCAAGCCATGGACGCTTGGCTGGCGGCGCACGAGCCCGGACTGGTGATCCTGGACCTCATGCTCCCCGGGGAGGATGGACTGACGCTGGCTCGGCGCCTGCGCACCCGCACCGAGGTCCCCATCATCATGCTCTCGGCGCGCGGCGACGACATCGACCGCATCGTGGGCCTCGAGGTCGGCGCGGACGACTACATGCCCAAGCCCTTCAACCCGCGGGAGCTGCTGGCGCGCATCCGCGCCGTCCTGCGCCGGCGTGCCCCGGCCGACTCCGAGGAGCCCCAGGAGGACACGCCATCCCCGGAGACCAGTGACGGCTCGATCTTCGCCTTCGGACCCTATCGCCTCGACCTCAATCTGCGCGAGCTGCGGCGCGATGGGGAGCCGGTGGTGCTGACGAGCGGCGAGTTCGACCTCCTGCGGATTCTGGTCGAGCATCGGGACCGCGTGCTCGATCGGGACCGAATCCTGGATCTCCTCAAGGGCTACGAGCGCTCCCCCTTCGACCGCAGCATCGACGTCCAGATCGCCCGCCTACGCGCCAAGATCGAGCCGGACACCAAGCGCCCCTCCTATATCCGAACCATCTGGGGCAAGGGCTACCTGTTCACCCCCGCCGGCGAGCCCTGAGTCGAATCATGAGCCGCCTCGCGCGCCTGCTTCCGGCCTCCTTGTTCGGGCGGGTGCTGCTCACCCTGATCGGCACCTTCGGCCTCTTCGCCATCGCGACGGTGGTGGCCACGGTCCAGCTCGGCCTGGTGCCGGTAGCCGAGCGCTCCGCCTCGGACCTCGCCGGGATCATGGTCCTTTCCGGACGCACCCTGGTCCAACTGCCGGCGGAGCTGCGCGACGATTACCGTGCCCGCCTGGCCGAGGACTACGACCTGCGCCTCACCGAGGAGCGCCCCGAGACGGACCCCAGCGGGTACTTCTTCCCCTATATCGATCGACTCCAGACGGCCCTGGAGGAGCGGCTGGGGCGGCCTGTGGAGATCATCTCCAGCCGCATCAACGGGGAGCGCTGGTTCTGGGTAGAGCTGGTCGAGGGGGATCAGGTCGTCTGGACCGGGTTTCCGCGCCGGCGCCTTGCTACCCGCCCGCTCGAGGGGCTGGTGTTGATCTCGGGGTTGGCCCTGCTGCTGACGCTGGCGAGCGCGGCCATCCTGGCGCGCCACGTCACGCGCCCCCTGGAGCGGCTATCGCTGGCGGCCTGCGAGGTCGCCCAGGGACTCTCCCCCAACCCCTTACCGGAGACGGGTCCCGCGGAGCTCGCCAGCCTGGCCCGTCAGTTCAATGAGACCAGCCGTCAGGTCCGGGAGCTGCTGGCCAACCGCACCTTGCTCCTCGCCGGTATCTCCCACGACCTTCGCACCCCCCTCACTCGGCTGCGCCTGGCCATCGAGATGCTGCCGCCGGGGACCGCCCCCGAGCTGGCCGCGCGCATGGCCCGGGATATCGAGGAGATGAACGGGCTCATCTCCCAGACCCTGGACTTTGGCAAGACCCTGGGAGCGGGCGAGCGCCGGGTGATGGATCTCGGGGACCTTATCAGCGACCTGGTGGCCGGTCAGCCGCGGGTCATCTGGCAACCCCACCCCATCTGTCCCTATCCGGTGGACGCCCTGGCCTTGCGCCGAATCCTCGGAAACCTGCTGGAGAATGCCCTGCGCTACAGCCAGGACGAGGTGGAGATCCACCTGGACTGCCGTCTACCCAAGCCGGTGATCTTCGTGCTCGACCGGGGTCCCGGCATACCCGAGTCGGAGCGCGAGGCGGTGTTTCGCCCCTATTATCGCCTGGAGCGCTCCCGCAATCGCCAGACCGGGGGCAGCGGACTGGGCCTTGCCGTGGCCCGCCAGCTCGCCATCGCCAACCAGATCGAGCTGCACCTGGGCCGGCGGCGCGGCGGCGGCACCGTCGTGAGCGTGCGCCTTCCCTCGGCCCACAAGCTCGACCAGCGTCCCGAGACTCCGCCCCCAGCGGTTGACGGCGGCCCCCGTGCTGCCTAAATTCCGCTGGCCACCAATACCACCCCGGAGCGATTCGAGATGCTGAAGCCTGGTGACAAGGCGCCCGTGTTTTCCCTGCCGAACGCCGATATGGAGCGGGTCAACCTGGAGCAGTTGATCGGAGCGCGCAATCTGGTGATCTACTTCTACCCCAAGGACGATACCCCGGGCTGCACCATGGAGGCCTTGGACTTCACCGACCTGCAGCCGCATTTCGACGCGGCCCAGACCGACGTCCTCGGGATCAGCCGCGACACCTGCACCAGCCACGGGGCCTTCCGCGACAAGTACGGGCTCTCGGTGCACCTGCTCGCCGACCCGGATGGGGAGGCCTGCGAGGCCTATGGCGTCTGGCAAGAAAAGGAGGCCCACGGGGAACGGCGGATGGGCATAGTCCGCTCCACCTTCATCGTCGACAAACAGGGGCTGATCCAGCACGCCCTCTATGACGTGAAGCCCAAGGGTCACGCGGCCCAGATCCTCGAGCTGGTTCAGGCGCTGCCATCATCACCTTGAGGCGGTCACACCGTCGCGTGGCGCCTGCCGCGAGGCACCCGGCCAGGCACCGCGCGCCACCCCCTCTGACCCTTCCGTGCGGGTCCTGGATGGCACTCGCCGCCCGCGTCCGGCCGCGATGGCACCAGTGACCGGGTCCCCTCGGACAACCTGGGCGTCGGCGTGAAGCTCCGCGCCCATATCCTGGCCTTCCTGCTGGTCTTCGGGCTCACACCCCTGCTGCTGGCGGTGACCATCAATCTGCCCCTGGTGCTGGACCGCACCGCGCTCTTCTATCAGCGGGCCTATCTGCAGAACCTGCGCGCCGACTTCCGCGACCTCGACCAGCACCTGGCCAGCCGCCACGAGATGATCCGGCTCCTGGCCAAGCTCCCCGATCCCGGGCTGATCCTCGGGAATGCCCGCGGGGACCAGGAGGGCGACCCCAGCGCAAGACCGATGGACGCCGATCAGATCGACTTGGCCCGTGCCCGCTACACCGGCTGGATCAACCAGATCCTGGCGGACCAACGAGACATCATTCAGGTGTTGTTCCTCACGGGCGACGGCCAGATGCGGTTCTGGCTCGAGCGCGATCCCCGCACCCAGGAATGGCGACCCACGGCGGAGCAGCCCCAGGCCCCGAGCCGGGAGTTCCTCGCCGCCGGCATAGGCCTCGAGCCGGGGGCGGTCATGGTGAGCCGCATCCGCGTCAACCCGAGCGCCGGGCTCAAGGACCCCCGGCGACTCATCACCCTGAGCCTGATCAGCCGCATCGGCGGCACACCCGATAAGGCCGCGGGGGCCGTGGTGCTCACCATCGACGTGGGCGGTCTTGCCCAGTTCTACCGCGATACGGTCTGGGTCAACCAGGACGGCAGTTATCTGCGGCCAGGGCAGCCGGTGGGCGGCTCCCCCACCGCCTTCACCGATTTTCCCGGACTCGAGGAGATCTTCCGTCAGGGCAACCTGGCCCTGTGGAAGGGTGCGCAAGGCCGTCAGCTCCTGTGGGTCCCCATGTTCCTGACCGAGGAGGGCCTGCCCCTGTGGGTCGGGAGGGCGGTGGACCCCTCCCCGATCGACGAGTTCCGTAATGCCCTGATGTTGCGGGTGCTCTCCATCATCCTGGCGCTGGTGGCGGTGGTCATGATCCTCGCGCGCTGGATCGCCGCCCGGACCGAGCAGTTCGGCAAGGAGCTCATGGGGGGCATCGGGCAGATCCTGCGCGAGGGTGCCCCGGTGCGCTTCCGCTGGCGCAGGCCGCGGGAGATCCAGGAGCTCGGCGAGCAGCTCACCGTCCTGGCCCAGACCCACGCCGAGCACCTGCGGTCAGCCCGGGAGCACACCCGAGAGCTGGAGCGCTCCAACCGCTACAAATCCGAGTTCCTGGCCAACGTGAGCCACGAGCTGCGCACGCCGCTGAACTCCATCCTGCTGCTGTCGAAGATGCTCGCCGCCGAGACCAGCGGACTCTCGGAGGGCCAGCGCCGCCAGGCCCGGGTGATCCACGAGGCCGGCACGGATCTGCGCACCCTGATCGACAACATCCTGGACATCTCCCGCATTGAATCGGGCCACGTGGAGGTCCAGCCAGCGTGGGTCAATCTCGCCCCCATGCTCCAGGAGCTCATCGAGCTGGTCGGCCCCCTGCTGGCCGACAAGCCGGTGCGCCTCGAGCTGCGGATCGATCCGGCGGCGCCCGCGCGCATCTACACGGATCGGGAGAAGCTGCGCCAGATCCTGAAGAACTTCCTCGCCAACGCCATCAAGTTCACCGACCAGGGCCACATCACCCTAAGCCTCGAGGCGCGCCCCGACGCTGGCCGACCCCTGGCGCTCTGCGTGACCGACACCGGCATCGGGATCCCGGAAGATAAGCAGGAGATCATCTTCGAGGCCTTTCAGCAGGCCGACGGCTCCACCCGCCGCCGCTATGGCGGAACCGGGCTAGGCCTCTCCATCAGCCGGGAGCTTGCAAGCCTTCTGGGGGCCCGGATCGAGGTCCAGAGCCGCCCCGGGGCGGGGGCGCGCTTCGAGCTGCAACTACCCCTATCGGCGCAAGCCGAGCCCCCGATCGACGAGGGTCAGACCACCGCCACCCCGTTCCCCACCCCGGGGCCCGGGATCAGCCCCCAGACAGCGAGGGATGAGCCCTTGGGCAGCGAGGCGATCGGCTCCGGACCCTGGGTCCTGATCATCGATCGCGAGGCCCGCAGTCTGGTCCATCTGGCCGGGCTGATCACCGCGCGGGGCTATGGGGTGCGCACCGCGGCCGACCTCGACGAGGCCGTGGAGACCCTTCAGGACGAGCCGGAGGACTGCGCGCTGGTCCTCCTGGCCGCCTTGGTGTCCGAGGCGGGGACCTGTGATACGATCGCAACCCTATTGAAACATCACCGAAATAGAGACACCGGGCCGAGGGTCGCGGTGGTTGGCGATCCCTGGACGGAATCGCTCCTCGCCAACTGCAGCAGCGCCGGGGCGCTGGCCTTTCTGACCAAACCAGTGACGGCCGAGGCCCTGTACCAGCTCCTGCCCGGTCTGGCGAGTCCAGCCCCACATCAAGCCACGGGACAGGTCCGGGTTGGGGAAAGGTGAATTGGTTGCGCTTAGCGTAAGGCCCAAGGAGGGCCCGCCATTTTCGAGGGCCTTAAGCCCTTGAAGATGGAGCCTTCCGAGACCCGCGCGTCTCGGAAGGCGAGCTGATCGAATGCCAGGATTGCATTTGATCATGCAACTCCTTAAGGGGAGGCCTGGGTCCAGATACCATGAATCGCTACGCCGGGTTCAAGCTGCTGATCGTCGACGATCACGCCCATAACCTGTTCACCCTGCGCACCCTGATCGCCGCGCACATGGATGCCGCCGTGCTAGAGGCGACCTCGGGGCAAGAGGCCATCGATCTCACCCACCGGCACCCGGACATCGACCTCATCATCCTGGACGTGCAGATGCCGGAGATGGACGGCTTCCAGACCGCCTCCATGCTCAAGCTGCGCAAGCGCACCCGGGACATCCCCATCATCTTCCTCACCGCCGCCTTCAAGTCCGAGGAGTTCCAGCGCCGCGGCTTCGCCGTGGGCGCGGTGGATTACCTGCTCAAGCCCATCGAGGACAACCTGCTGATCAACAAGATCAGCACCTACTTCCGGTTGATCGAGAAGGAGCGCGGACTCAACCGGGTGCTTGAGCAGCGGGTAGCCGAGCGCACCGCGGAGCTCGCCGAGGCACGCCAGTACCTGGAGAACATCATCACCCACATGGGGGAGGCCCTGCTGGTCCTGGAGCCCTCCGGGGCCATCAAGATGACCAACCCGGCGGCCTGCCGCATGCTAGGCTATG
>JBLMWY010000281.1:0-14397 GCA_050257475.1 Bdellovibrio bacteriovorus | reverse complement strand
CTGCTGGTGGAGGAGCTGCCCGCCCCCGAGCCGATCGAGGCCCTGCTCGGCCGCCTGGACTCCGGGGACCTGGTGGCGCGGCGGGTCTGCCTCAACACCGGCGAGGTCAGCCTGCACCCGGGCGAGGGGCGCGCGGAGCTCTTGGTCTCGGAGGACGCGGTGGTCAAGGTCTTCGGGTCCGCCTGGCACCTGCTCCTGGTGGGAGACGGCCAGCTCGCGCGAATCTTGGCGACCATGGCCCGGTTGCTCGACTATCGGGTGACGATCTGTGACCCGCGGGAGGCATTCGCCGACCCCTTCCCCTTGCCGGATGTTAGCTACTCCCGGCTGCCGCCCGACGAGGCCGTCGGCTCGCTGGCGCGGGGGCCCCGCAGCGCCGTGATCACCCTAGCCCACGACCCCAAGCAGGACGACCTGGCCCTGCTCGAGGCCCTGCCCTCCAGAGCCTTCTACGTCGGGGCCCTGGGATCCCGACGCACCGCCGCCGCACGCCTCGGGCGACTCACCCAGATGGGCCTGACCCAGACGCAGATCGACCGACTGCGCGGCCCCGCCGGATTGCCCATCGGAAGCAAGCGCCCGGCGGAGATCGCCCTCTCCATCCTGGCGGAGGTCACGGCCGTGCGCAATGGGCTGGTCGTGCGGGAGGCCGCCGGCTCGGCCGAACCGCCCTGACAGGGAGGGAGGCGCCTCGGCCTCGACGGCAGATGGGGCCCGGCACCGATGTTGCCGCCGGTCATGGACGGACTCAGAATCGCGCCTCGCGCTGATGCGGTGATCTGGCCTTCGGAGGTTTCGTGGCATCGATCGAGCGGGTCATGCGGCTGCGCAGCGAGCTGGAAGCCCGGCTGCTCCGGATCTCGGTGGCGGCCACGGCGCTGATCGCCGGCCTGGGGATCCTCGTTGGCCTGCTCGCCCGCTCGCCCGCCGTCGTCTTCGATGGGTTCTTTTCCTTGCTGGACGTTGCGGTCACCTGGCTCACCCTCAAGGTGGCGCGCCTGGTGGCGAGCCAGGGCGACCGGCGTTTTCAGTATGGCTTCTGGCACCTCGAGCCCCTCGTCATGGCGCTGAGGGCATCGGTGCTCATCTTCCTGGTCGCCTATGCCCTCCTGAGCTCGGTGAACAGCCTGGCCAAGGGGGGCTACGAGCCTGACTTCGGCATGGCCCTGCTGTATGCGGGGGTCGTTGCCGTCCTCTCTTTCGGGATCTGGTGGTGGATGCGCGGTCATGCGGAGCGCATAGACTCGGGCCTGGTGCGCCTGGACGTGAAGGCCTGGCTGATGTCGGCCCTGGTGACCTCCGCACTCCTGGTCGCCTTTGCCGCGGCATTGGCCATCAAGGGCACGGAGGCCGAGTGGCTGATGCCCTACGTCGATCCGGCAGTGCTGGCGCTGCTGTCGCTGGTGCTGCTACCCCTTCCCTTCCGGGAGGCCCGGGAGTCCTTCGCCGAGATCTTCCTGATCAGTCCACCCGAGCTCGACGCCCGGGTGCGCGGGGTCATGGCGGACTTCATCCAGCGCCACGGATTCTCGGCCTACCGAAGCTATGTCTCCAAGGCGGGGCGAGCCCAGTTCATCGAGATCTCGGTGCTGGTGCCCTCCGATCTGCGGGCCTCGATCGGGGAGATCGATGCCCTGCGGGCGCAGATCGGCGCGGCGATCGGCGGCGCCGGGCCGGATCGCTGGCTCACCATCCTGTTCACCGCCGATCCCGCCGAGCTCTGACTGGGTCCAAGTCCCGGCAGGGTCAGAAGCGCCCGGCCAGGGACAGGCCGAAGGTGGCCGAGGGGTCAAGGTCCTCCGTGTAGAGACCGCGGCCATCCGCGTCCTCGACCCGCAGTTGCGAGCCGACTGAAACCCCGGCGTAGAGGCTCAGGCTCAGGGCATCGGAGAAACGGTGCCCAAGGCGCGCCAGGATCGGCACCCGTCGGTACTCGCCCACCCCGCCCGGGAAGGGTCCGTCCTGATCGAGCCGATAGCGGTTGGACCTGTAGGCGCCGCCGATCCCCAGCTCCCAGCCGGATCCCAGGGCGTAGGACAGCTCCAGCCCCGCCGGACCGTTGGGTCCGGCGGGGGCGGGGTTGGAGAGTCGCAGGCGGTCGTTGATGCGCCAGTTCACGATCAGGATCGGAAACACGCTCGTCTCCTCGATCCGCTGGTAGACGCCGAAACCGAGCCCGAGGGTCAGACCCTCGCGCAGTGGCTTCACCATGGAGAGCAGGGCGCCATATTCCAGCGAATCGGAGAACCTGGCACCGGCCTCCCCCGAGTATTCGACCGTGGGCGTGACGCCCAGGGACCAACCACCGCCAGTCGCGTAGGTGAAGGGAACAGATAGGCCCAATCGGTCGACCTGGTCCCAGGGCGCGACACCCCCGAAACCGGTGGGGTTGTCGAAGCGCCAGTCCAGGTGGCCGAAGTCCAGCCCGAACCCCAGTGTCGAGCGGTTGTCCAGGGACCAGCTCCGCCCGAGGGCGAGGAGCAGCCCCCCATAACGGGCCTCGCCGCCAGACTCCAGGTCGCCATCCATCTGGTAGATGGGTGTAATCGTGTACCGATAGTCGGCCGTCGCCGGCTGCGCCGAGGCGGCACTGCTGAGCACGACCAGCCCGCCGGCCAGCGCGGACACGAAACGAAGGGGGCACCGCATTTCAATGGCTCCTCACGGGTGGGGGTCCGGACCGGGGGCGAGATTACAGGGCCGCTGTCTGGCGGGCAACGACGTAGGTCTTGGCGGAGAGCTCGAGAGAGCAGGTCCATTTGTAGGCCCGATCCAGGGTCTCCGCCTGGGCGTAGACGCCGTGACCGCGCACCATGGCGACCGGATGGCGGGCCAACACCGCCGCGACCTTGGCGGGCGCCTCCGCCACGTAGCGATCGTAGTCGATGGGGATCACCGGAACCCGCTCGAAGTAATAGCGGCCTTCGAAATCGACCGGCTCAAAGTCTTGCCCCGCGAGACTGACCGCGACGGAGTAGGCGCCGTGACTATGGAGCAGGGCACGCGCTCCGGGCTGGGCCCGGTAGACCGCGCGGTGCAGGGGCGCATCGAGTGACGCCCCGGGGGGACAGTCCCCTTCGATGGGGCAGCGCATGAGCTGATCGGGAGTCAGCCGATCGGCGCTCGCCCCTGTCGGGGTCACATAGAACCAGTCCCCGACCCGCACCGAGGCGTTTCCCGAATGGCTGTCGTTATAGCCATAGCGGCGCAGCCACCGATAATAGCGCACCAACTCCACGCGAGGGTCGGAGGCGCGCAGACCTTGCCCCGGCAGGCGCCCGAGGATGAAGTCGGCGATGGGCTGGGGATTGTCCAGTGGAAGCCGAGGGGGCAGCCCTACCCCACCCCGCTGCGGCGGGGCCGGCTCGAGGTCCAGATCGCTGGCCACCGCGATGATATCGGGATCGTCCGGGTAGAGGGGGGCCTCTCCCACCGCCGAGCGATGGACCTCGATCTTGGGATAGGCGGCATGCTTGAATCCCTCCACCAGCACCAGATCGAGTCGATCCCCTTCGAAACGGTCGAGCATCTGCCAGAGGTCCGGCTCAGACCCCTTGGATCGATTCTCCACCTGAAGGGCCCAGCGCTCGCGCGAAGCGAGCAGGGTTTGGTGCGCCCCTGCCGCTCGGATCTCGTAGCTGTCCTTGCCTGGCACATCGAGATCGAAGCGGTGATGGGCGTGCTTGAGATAGCCCAGGCGCAATCCCCGCCGCGCCAGCACAGGGATGAGCCGGCGCAGCAAGGTGGTCTTGCCGCTTCCACTAGGGCCGACGAAGCCGAGAGCTGGGAGGGGATTGCTAGGCATGACTGTCACTCCGGAGGGGAGGCCCAATTCTACCGAGGACCTTGCGGAAGCGGCATGCCAGAAACGCCGATTGATCGACCGGATGGAGGTGGGCCTGTAGGTCGACAAACGGCCCAAGCGGGACCTCGCAGGCCCGCCCCGCCGCAGCCGTCGGGTTGAAGCCCCGTCCACAGCGGATTCGCGCTAGGCGCGGCGCAGCTCGTGGACGGTGATCTCGGGCAAGCAGTTCAAGCGCGCGTTGACTACGGAGCTTCCGGAGCCAACCGAGGTGTAGCCAGTCATTGCACCGTAGGTCCAGGCGCCGGCCGCCAGGCGGCGCGGGCAGCGCGCGTCCCAGGTGAGGGCGTAGCCGCCGGGCAGGCAGATCTGGCCCCCATGAGTGTGCCCCGCGAGCATCGCCTGGAAGCCCGCGAGGGCGGCGTGACGGTAGACCTCCGGGGTGTGGGACAGGAGCAAGGAGACCCCGTCGGACGGGATCTTGGCCACCGTGTGGTGAATGTTGTGGACCTGGTAGTAGTGGGCGTCGTCGATGCCGGCCAAGTGCAAGGCCGCGCCATCCTGCTCCAGGGTGACGGACTCGTTCAGCAGGACTCGGATCCCCATGGCCTCGATCCCGGGGACCATCCGAATGCTGTCGTGATTGCCCAAGACGGCGTAGATCGGATCCTTGAGCCGCGCGCGGATGGAGCGCAAGGCCTCCAGGGTGCCCTCAAAGGGGCCGTAAGTGAGGGCGCGGTAATCACCGGTGAGCACGCAGAGATCGTAGTCCGCCTCCCCGACGCGCTCGGCGATGGCCGCGGTGATGCGCGCGTCCAGGTCCACGTGCAGGTCGCTCAGCTGCAGGATGCGCATCCCTTCGAAAGGATGCGGCAGTCCCGGAACCGCAAGTGGATTGCGGATGAGCCGGATGGTGCGGGCATTGCGTTGGGCCCGTTCGTAGAGGCCAGAGACCCGCAAGGCGTGGCGGATGAGACCGTGGACCGAGTACCAGTTCTCCGGATAGAAGAAATGGGCGCCGGGGCGGTCGAAGCAAAAGACCTCATGGTCCTCCTCCAACCCCAGCCGCTGGCGCAGATGGGCGCGGCCGATGCGCGCCTCCAAGGCGGCCAGCTCGGCGTCTGCCACGCCCCTCGGATCGGCTCGCCTGATGCTCATCCTGGGGCGGGTGGGCGCATCGCCGTGGTCAGTCTCCCCCGCCCCTGGGAGATCAAGCGGCAGGGCATGGGGCCGCCCATTATGGCGCCGGCCGATCGGGGGTTCCGATCCGGCCGAATTCGCTGATTCGATCGTCACGCCGTTCTCACCCCGAATCCGCCCCCGGCGGGCACAACTCGTCTCATTGCACCTGGCTCAGGCAGATTGTGGCTCAATCGCGCCGCTTGCGGTGAAACTTCGCCCCCGGTCTGGCAGCCGGCCCGCTCCGTTGATCGGATCGATAGGACCTCGGGGCGGGTGGCGCCGAGTCGCCACGCGGGCCCATCCGACTGCGTGGACGCGACTCCAGCACGGAGATGCGCAGGGGACGCCCGCGCACGTAGACCCGCTTGAGATGGCCAAAGAGCTCCCGCGGCATGCCGGCAGGCAGATCGACCGTGGAATAGTCGTCCTGGATATCAATAGCCCCAATGAATCGGCCCTCCAGCCCGGACTCGTTGGCGATGGCCCCGACAATCTCCCGGGGGGTCACGCCGTCGCGATGGCCCACCTCAATGCGGTGGCGGACCATCTCGGGACCGCCCCGGTCGCTACGCGGGGGTCGAGGTCCCCGCGGGTCCGGCTCGGATCTCGGGGCCGGGCGCGGACGCCGCCCCTCCCAATCATCGCGCGGGGAGGCACGCAACGCTGGGCCATCGTCCCAATCACCGCGGGGCCCACGGTCATCCGAGCCCGGCGGCCAATCAGTCCGCGCGCGCGGTTGCGCCGCCCGCGGCGGGTGATCACGGCTGGCGACTCGCCCTTCGCCCTCCGGCTCGCGCCCAAAGCGCCGCGGGGGACCTCCATGGGCGCGCTCCCCTGACCGCCCATCCGGGCGCCGGTCCGGCGTCCAGTCGGATCGCCGGTGGGGACGCTCTTGGCCGCGGCCGCCACCATCCTCGACACCAGGCCTTTCCCGGTAGGAGCCCTCCCCGGCTCCCCGCTCGCGACCGAAGCGGGATCGCTCCCCCTCGCGGTCGCGGTAGCCGGCGGACGGACGAGCCGGCCGCGCGCGCTCATCGCCCCGATCCCGGCGGGACTCCCGCCAGGTGTCCTGACGGGGCTCCCGGGGTTGCTCCTTGACCTCCAGGGGCCGCTCCCGCTGGAGCTGGAAGCTGAGCGCCGCGGCGATGTCCATCAGATCCAGCTCCTGCTCCTTGGCGATATGGGCCACCAGCCGATAGAAGAAGTCCAGGTCCTGCTCCGCCAGGGTCGCCCGGAGCTGCTCGGTGAAGCGGTCGATGCGCGACGCGCTGAGCTCGGCGGCGGAGGGGACGTCGATCTCGGGGATGGGCCGGCGGATGGTGCGTTCGATGGCTCGCAGCAGGCCGCGCTCCCGGGGCTCGACAAAGAGGACCGCCTTGCCGGCGCGCCCGGCGCGGCCGGTGCGCCCGATGCGGTGGACATAGGCCGAGGGGTCGGTGGGGATGTCGAAGTTCACCACATGGCTCACCCGCTCCACGTCCAACCCTCGGGCCGCGACATCCGTGGCCACCAGGATGTCGAGCTGGCCGCCCTTGAGCCGATCGACGGTGCGCTCGCGCATCTCCTGGCTCATGTCGCCGTTGAGCGGCTCGGCCGCGAAGCCCTGGGCCCGCAGCTTATCGGCCAGCTCGGTGGTGCCGGTCTTGGTCCGCACGAAGATCAACATGCCGTCGAATGACTCGAGCTCGAGCACCCGGGTGAGCACGTCGACCTTATGGAAGCGGGTGACGACGCAGTGCTGCTGATCGATGGTGTCGACCGTGGCGGTGGCGGACTCGACCCGCACCTCCACCGGATCGTTCAGGTGCTCGCGGGCCACCTTCAGGATCTCCGGGGGCATGGTGGCCGAGAACAGGGCCACCTGCCGCTCGGGTGGGGTGTGCCCGAAGATCCAGTCGATGTCCTCGGCGAAGCCCATGTTGAGCATCTCATCCGCCTCGTCCAGGACCAGGGCCTTGAGCGCCGCGAGGGAGAGGGTGTCGCGGCGCATGTGGTCCATGATCCGCCCCGGGGTGCCCACCACCACCTGCGGGACGCGCTGGAGCTGACGGACCTGGAGCCCGTAGCTCTGGCCACCGTAGATCGGCAGCACGTGGAAGCCCTTGAGATGCTGGGCGTAACGCTGGAAGGCCTCGGCCACCTGGAGCGCCAGCTCCCGGGTGGGGGTGAGCACCAGCACCTGGGGAAGCTTGCTCGCCGTATCCACCAGGGACAGGAGCGGCAGGGCGAAGGCGGCGGTCTTGCCCGTGCCGGTCTGGGCCTGGCCCAGGAGGTCCCGGCCCGCCAGCAGGTGAGGAATGCACTGGCGCTGCACCGGGGTAGGCGTCTCGTAGCCGAGCTCCGCCACCGCCCGGGCCACCGGGGCGGCCAGGCCGAGCCCACCGAAGCCCGGGTCCGAGCTGTCGGGGCCCGGCCCCGTCAGCGGCTCCGCGCGCAGACCATCCGCGCCGGTCGGGTCGGTGGTCGATTGGTCAGGGTAGTCGGAATTGGGGGTATTCACGGGAGGGCCTCGCCGGGTAGTGCTCCCTCGGGTAGGCCAGGGGGAGAGCCGCAGGAAACCGGGCATTATCGGCTTGCGACCGGCTAGGCGCAATCACGAGAACTGGCGCCCCACCGGTCACCTTGCGGTCCAGCGGCGCAACCCGGATACTGGTCGCCGTGCCACAGACTACCAAAGGCCCCTCCATGGCGGGCGACCATCTCGACCTCGTGCGCCGGGGTCCAGGTAGCCAGTGGCCGCGCCCACCCCATGAGAGACCCGCCTGGCCCTTGATGCCGATGCGCCCAGACGGCCTTGCCCCGCCGGACGTCGGCGGCGTCCCGCACCTCTGGGTCGCCACCGCCCCGTGAGCCCCGCCCCCCCGCAAGCCGGTTCCGCTCCGGTGATTCGAATCGAGGGACTGCGCTTCTCATTCGGGCTGGCGCCCGTGCTGCAAGCGATCGATCTCGAGGTGCAACAGGGTGAGTTCCTGGGCCTGGTGGGCCCCAATGCGGGCGGCAAAAGCACCCTGCTCAAGTTGATCCTCGGCCTCCTGCGGCCTCAAGCCGGACGCATCCAGGTGCTTGGCACCTCGCCCCGGGAGGCCCGGCGGCAGCTTGGCTATGTTCCCCAGTACCCGGCCTTTCAGCGGGACTTCCCCATCTCGGTGGAGCAGGTGGTCCTGATGGGACGCCTGGGCCTGAGCCCAGGGCTCGGCTGGCACCGGCGCGCGGACCGGGAAGCGGCGCAACGCGCCCTCGCCGAGGTGGAGGCCGCGGACCTTGCGCGCCGGCGCATCGGCACCCTCTCCGGTGGCCAACTGCAGCGGGTGCTGCTGGCACGGGCCCTGGTGGGGGAGCCGAAGATCCTGATCCTCGACGAGCCCACCGCCAACATCGACCAGCGAATCGAGGGCGAAATCTTCGAACTGTTGGCGGCGCTCAACGCGCGCCTCACCATCCTGGTGGTCTCCCACGACATCGCCTTCATCTCCAGCTACGTGCACCGGGTGGCCTGCCTCAACCGAACCCTGGTCTGCCACCGCACCGAGGCCATCGACGGGGACCTGATTCACCAACTCTATGGAGAGACGGTGCGCTCCGTGGCGCATCGGCACTGAGGATGACCGAGCCCTTGGGACCCTTCATCGAGGCCCTGGCGGAGCAACCGTTCCTTCGCGCAGCCCTGCTCGCCGGTCTGCTGGCGAGCCTGGGCTGCGGCGTGATCGGGACCTTCGTGGTGGTGAAGCGCATCGCCTTCCTGGCGGGCGGCATCGCCCATTCGGTGCTGGGCGGCATGGGAGCGGCCCTCTACTTCGGCATCGATCCCTTGCTCGGGGCCTTGGGGGCGGCAGTCGCCTCGGCGCTCATCATCGGGGCCGTGCGGCTCGCCTGGGGCGCCCAGGAGGACACCCTGATCGGCGCCATCTGGGCCATCGGCATGGCGGTGGGCATCCTCTTCATCGCGAAGACACCCGGTTACAGCACCGATCTCATGAGCTATCTGTTCGGCAATATCTTGCTGGTGGCGCCCCGGGATCTGTGGCTCATGGCGGCGCTCGACTTGGCGCTGGTGGTGACGGTGGCGCTCTTCTACCGCCAGTTCCTCGCGGTGAGCTTCGACGAAGAGCATGCCCGCCTGCGCGGTATCCCGGTCGGGCTTTTCTACCTCCTACTCCTCTGCCTGGTGGCGGTGACCGTGGTGCTGCTGATCCAGGTGGTGGGCCTGATCCTGGTGATCGCGCTGCTCACCTTGCCCGCCGCTATCGCCGGACACTATCTGCATTCCCTGGGCGGGATCATGCTGCTCGCCACCCTGCTCGGGTCCGCCTTCACGTCCGCCGGGTTGGCGCTGGCCTTCTCCCCCGACCTGCCGGCGGGCCCCACCATCATCCTGCTGGCCGGGACCTGCTACGTCTGCTCGGCGGTGATCAGCGAGCTCCTCAAGCGCTACCGCGCCCGGCGGCTGGCCCGCGCGGCCGCCGAGACGTTGTGAAAAAACCGTCGCAAGCGGGCCACCGATTCCGTCAGGAGCGCAAGAAGCCTCGCCGTGGACGAGACCGGTTTCCGGCCCCGAGTCTTGCGGTGCCCTGGGCGGTTGAATTCTGGCCGTGCTTTCTATAGCTTCCGAATCACAACCTGCTGGGGGTGTCCGACCCGGGTCGGGCTGAGAGAGTCCCTTCGAACCTGATCCGGGTCATGCCGGCGCAGGAAAGCAGGCGGAGTGCCGCGATCCCGAGCCCGCCACCAGGACGCTCCCCGCCCTTCTCTCGCCCGCCCCTCTCCAGTCGGCCGACGCCGACCACCCCAGGTCATCGATCCCTAGCCCGGCGCCCGCCCCGCGCCCGCCTGCAGCTCCGAGGTCACCATGAGCGCCATCCCCAAAGAATTCATCCAAACCACCGCCCGTCTGTCCGACGCGGTGACCCTCCCCTTCCCCGGATCCCGCAAGGTCTACCTAGCAGGCTCGCGCCCCGACATCCGGGTACCCGTGCGCGAGGTGACCCTGACCCCCACCCACACCCACGGCGGAATCGAGGAGAATCCGCCCGTCTACGTCTATGACACCTCGGGTCCCTACACGGACCCGGCGGTGGCGATCGATCTGCTCGCCGGCCTGCCAGAGGTGCGCACCCTTTGGATCGAGGAGCGGGACGACACGGAGCGGCTCCCGGGGCCGAGCTCCGAGTTCGGCCGCCGCCGCCAATCGGATGCGGCGCTGGCCCACTTGCGTTTCGAGCATCTGCGCACGCCGCGCCGCGCCAAGGCGGGGCGCAACGTCACCCAGATGCACTATGCGCGCCGGGGCATCATCACCCCGGAGATGGAGTACTGCGCCATCCGCGAGAACATGCGCCTGGATGAGCTGCGATCCGACCCCCGCTACACCCGGCTCCTGCGCCAGCACCGGGGACACGCCTTCGGGGCGAGCCTGCCGGAGCAGATCACCGCGGAGTTCGTGCGCGACGAGGTCGCGCGGGGCCGCGCCATCATCCCCGCCAACATCAACCACCCGGAGCTGGAGCCCATGATCATCGGGCGCAACTTCCGGGTGAAGATCAACACCAACATCGGCAACTCGGCGGTCACCTCCTCCATCGCGGAGGAAGTGGAGAAGATGGTGTGGTCCGCCCGTTGGGGCGGCGACACCCTGATGGACCTCTCCACCGGCAAGAACATCCACGAGACCCGGGAGTGGATCCTGCGCAACGCCCCCATGCCCATCGGCACCGTGCCCATCTACCAGGCCCTGGAGAAGGTCAATGGCAAGCCGGAGGAGCTGACCTGGGAGCAGTTCCGCGACACCCTGATCGAGCAGGCCGAGCAGGGGGTGGACTACTTCACCATCCACGCGGGGGTGCTGCTTCGCTACGTGCCCCTCACCGCAGACCGGGTCACCGGCATCGTCTCCCGTGGCGGCTCCATCATGGCCAAGTGGTGCCTGGCCCACCACCAGGAGAATTTCCTCTACACCCACTTCGCGGAGATCTGCGAGATCATGAAGGCCTACGACGTCTCCTTCAGCCTGGGGGACGGACTGCGGCCCGGGTCCATCGCGGACGCCAACGACGCGGCCCAGTTCGCGGAGCTCGAGACCCTGGGCGAGCTGACCCGGATCGCCTGGGAGCACGACGTGCAGGTGATGATCGAGGGCCCCGGCCATGTCCCCCTGCAGATGATCGAGGAGAACGTGACCAAGGAGCTCAAGGACTGCTTCGAGGCCCCCTTTTATACCCTCGGGCCGCTAATCACCGACATCGCCCCCGCCTACGACCACATCACCTCTGGCATCGGGGCGGCCAACATCGGCTGGTACGGTACGGCCATGCTCTGCTACGTGACGCCGAAAGAGCATTTGGGCCTGCCCAACAAGCAGGACGTGCGCGACGGCATCATCACCTACAAGATCGCGGCCCACGGGGCGGACCTGGCCAAGGGGCTCCCCGGGGCCCAGATTCGGGACAATGCCCTGTCCAAGGCGCGCTTCGAGTTCCGCTGGGAGGACCAGTTCAACCTGTCCCTCGACCCCGAGCGGGCCCGCGAATTCCACGACCAGACCCTGCCCCACGAGTCCCACAAGGTCGCGCACTTCTGCTCCATGTGCGGCCCTCACTTTTGCTCCATGAAGATCACCCAGGACGTGCGCGAGTACGCCCAGGCCCATCGGCTGGACAACCTGGAGGCCGCCATCGAGGAGGGAATGAAGGAGAAGGCCCGGGAGTTCGTCGAGGAGGGTGCGAGCCTCTATCGGGAGGTCTGATCCCGCCTATCCTTGCCCTGAGCCCAATCGGATTGCCGGGAATCGCTCGATGTCCAGCAGCGCCGTGGACCTGGTCCGCCGTCACCGCTACACGGTGGAGGATTACTACCGCATGGCGGAGGTCGGCATCCTCGCCCCGGACGCTCGCGTGGAGCTGATCGACGGGGAGGTGATCGAGTTACCACCAATTGGGGCACCCCATGCGGGCGTCGTGACGGATCTGCAGAATCGTTTGATCGCCGCGATCGGAAATGACGCGATCGTCCGCGTGCAGAACCCGATACACCTTGGACCACACGACGAGCCCCAGCCGGACATCGCCCTCGTCACCCCACCGGCAGCCAAGTACCGAATGCGCCATCCAGGGCCCGCGGACATCTTGCTCCTGATCGAGGTCGCCGAGACCAACCTGCGGCTGGACCGGGACCTAAAGCTCTGCATCTAGGCCCGCCACGGGATCCCCGAGATCTGGCTGGCTGACCTCAAGGCCAGCCGCATCACGCGCTACCGGGAGCCGCACGAAACAGGCTATGGGGTATCGGGTGTCCTGAACCTGGCGGCGCTGATTCCTGTTCCGGGGCTTCCCTCAACGCCCCTCGATCTCTCGGGCTTGCTCTAGGCCGTCACAGCAGGAGGTTTGCCCCGGGAGACGCCGATCGATCTCCATCCTGGCATCGGATCGGCTCGCCCAGCGAAGGCGGGGGCTGCGGCGGCTTACATCCGGAACCCGCCGGGTGGCATGCCGCCTCCGGGAAAGCCACCCGGCAGGCGACCACCCAGACCGCGCATCAGCTTGGCCATGCCGCCGCCCTTCATCTTCTTCATCACCTTCTGGAGCTGGGTGAACTGCTTCAGGAGCTTGTTGACGTCCTGCACCTGAGTGCCGGAACCCATTGCGATACGGCGCTTCCTGGACCCCTTGATGACGGCGGGAAACTGCCGCTCCTGGGGGGTCATGGAGTTGATGATGGCGATTAGCTTGCCCATCTCCTTGTCGTTGACCTGGTTCTTCAGGTGATCGGGCACCTGGCCCATGCCCGGGAGCTTGTCCATGAGCCCGGCCATGCCACCCAGCTTGCCCATCTGCTCCAACTGCTCCTTGAAGTCGGTCAGGTCAAACTCCTTTCCCTTCTTTAGCTTCTTGACCAGACGCTCGGCGTGGTCGCGGTCGATCTTGGAGGTCACCTCCTCCACCAGTGAGACTACGTCCCCCATCCCGAGGATTCGGGAAGCGACCCGGTCGGGGTAGAAGGGCTCCAGGGCCGTGGTCTTCTCGCCCGTGCCCATGAACTTGATGGGCTTGCCCGTGATCTGGCGGATCGAGAGGGCCGCGCCGCCGCGTGCGTCCCCGTCGGTCTTGGTCAGGATCACGCCGGTGAGGGGCAGGGCCTCGTCGAAGGCGCGGGCGGTGTTGGCCGCGTCCTGGCCCGTCATCGCATCCACCACAAACAGGGTCTCCACGGGCCTGAGGGCGGCGTGCAGGGCCTTGATCTCATCCATCATGGCGGCGTCCACGTGGAGCCGGCCCGCGGTATCCACGATCAGCACGTCCTTGAACTGCTTGCGCGCCGCGTCCAGGGCAGCGCGGGCGATGTCCAGGGGGCGCTGATCGGCGCTGCTTGGGAAGACCGCCGCCCCCACCTCGGTGGCGACGGTTCGCAGCTGCTCGATGGCCGCCGGGCGGTAGACGTCGCAGCCCACCACCAGCACCGACTTCTTCTGCTTCTCCTGAAGCCAGCGGGCGAGCTTGGCCACGGTGGTGGTCTTGCCCGAGCCCTGGAGACCCGCCATTAGGACCACCGCCGGCGGCTGAGCGGCCAGGTTGAGCCGCTCGTTGGACTCCCCCATCAGGGCCACCAGCTCGTCGCTGACGATCTTGATCAGGACCTGGCCGGGGGTGAGGCTCTTCATCACCTCCTCCCCCAGGGCCTTCTCCCGCACCTGATCGACGAACTGGCGCACCACGGGAAGGGCCACGTCCGCCTCCAGCAGGGCCATGCGCACCTCGCGCAGGGTGTCCTTGATGTTGTCCTCGGTCAGGCGACCCTGACCCCGCAGATTGTTGAGCACCCGCCCGAAGCGCTGCTGGAGATTCTCGAACATGCTCGACCTCGTGTTGTCGCCGCCCCCTGCCCCGGAGCCACGCCAGGCACCCTCGGGGATGGGCGGGCAGTATAGCGCCGCGGCGGCGTTTTCCGGCCCGGCGCTTTGTGCCATCATCCCGCGCATGACACATACGCTGCTCGCCGCCGCCGCCATCTTGTTCTACCTCGGGGCAACCGCCGTCATCGGGGTGCGGCTGTTCCGCCCGAGCGGACTACACGGCGATGGCTCCTGGCTGCCGAGCCGAGACCTGGGGCTCTCCCTCGGCTTCGCCGGGCTGATCCTCCACAGTTGGCTGTTGTGGGAGAGCATCTTCAGCCACGCGGGCCTCAACCTCGGCTTCTTCAACGCCTTGGCCCTGACCTCCTGGACGGTGGTCACCCTGCTCCTGGTCTCCGCCCTCACCAAACCGGTGGATAACCTAGGGCTAATCCTACTGCCGGTCGCCGCCGTGACCCTGGTCCTCGAGGCCCGTTACGGCGAGGTGGCCTTCCTGGGGCATACCGCGAGCTGGTCTCTCAAGGTCCATGTCCTGCTCTCCATGCTCGCCTACAGCTTGCTCACCCTGGCG
>JBLMWY010000280.1:0-5077 GCA_050257475.1 Bdellovibrio bacteriovorus | reverse complement strand
TGTGTTCGGCGTCGCTCAATCGCTGAACTCGAGGCGAAAGAAGACCGGCCACGCGGGCGGGTCGTACCGGACCGGTAGCCGTTCTCAGCGGACCTGCAGCCTGTTGAGATAGTCGACAAGTGCGAGGACGCGCACCTGCACGAATGCCTCGCTGTTATGGCGGAAGTCGTCGTACTGCGGTGCGGCCTCGACGCTGTAGCGCGAGCCCCAGATCGGCATTTCGCTCGTGCCGTGCGCTCGTGGCGTGGCGCGGCCATCGATCGTCATCGTGACGCGGTCCACCGGAAAGACGCCACCGTTCCGCTTCGCGATCGTCGTCAAGTCGGGCATGCTGGCCTTCAACACCTCACCGAACGACCCCTCGCCCTTGCCGCTCACACCGTGGCACACGGCGCACTTCGCATAGAACTCGGTCTTGCCGAGATCGGTTGTCGGCTGCGCCAGAGCCGCGCCGGCCGACAGCAGAGCGGCGATCCCGGACAGAACGACTACAGTCGTTGCGCGTCTCATTTCATCTCCCCTGAATCCGGGATTCTCGTGCTCGTTCACGCCGGACCGCGCTCGCGCATTGGAACGACGCGTTTCCGGTAGTGATTGGCATGACACCCGGACACCCCACTGCAAATGGAAGCAACCTGGTTTTAACCTAGGTGCCGGGATGCTGTGCCGCTTGATGGCCGTCAACGCGGGGTCGTTCGAGATCGCACTGCAGCCCTGCTGTTTCGGGGAACGAAGATCGTGGCAGCGGATAGCGTGCGGGGTTCGCTCCCTTTGCTGGGTGAGCAAGGATAGGGAACACGACTAGCCGTCCGGCGACCGGCAATGGAAAGGGACCGCGCGCGGCGACCCCTCGAGATATCTGGCTCCCCGACCTGGACTCGAACCGGGGACCTGCAGATCGACGGGGCGGTGTTCTAATCGTTCCGGACTTGTGCCGTCGTCACAAGTGCGCTGGCCGGAACTGGCGCGCGCGCGATCCTTCTGCTTGCAGCCGCGGAGGCAGCGTTCGGCGTAGACGACTTGCCTGATACCTTTGGCGCGCGGTCCTGCGCCTCGTTGCGAGCTTGGAATGTCAGGCTGTCCGACACTGCGACGTCATCTGGGCTGTTGCACTGGTTGCCGGTCGCATCCATGCCACCTCCGTCGCCTCCCGAACACGAATGAGCGTGAACCGGTCCGACCAGGACTGCGGCGAGTGCGAATGAGAGCAGTTGCACCTTGTTCATTTGAATCTCCCGGATCTGAAGGGATGGGATCGAACGGCCTGGCTACAGAGTGCTTGCGAGCCAGGAGAGGCTTCACTTCGCGTCAATCGCGTTGACATCCGCCAGCGCGGCAAGCCAAGATCGCTGCGGACGCACCGACTGCAGGTCGACGAGGGAGGCATCGCGGTATTTCATGGCCTGTTTCTCCCTGGTCGAAGACGCGCAGGAATCGGATACGGGCGAGCGCGGAACGCATCGTCGTCCTGATGGCGTCAAGCAGGCGCCAAGGCAGCGTAAAAACTCCGTGAACCGGAGGCCCGGGTGCGGAAAGAGATCGGTCGACCGGGCATGCGGGGTAGACGCCGTGCCGGCGGCTGGCGACAGTGAGGAGGCGCCGTGGTGCGAGTAAAGATTCGAGTACTCGGCACGCTCGAGGTGCGCCGCGAACCGGCCGATGACCTGGTACGCCTTGATTCCCGAAAACTCGGTGGCTTGCTGGCGTACCTGGCTTTTTGCCCCGGTATGGCGAGTACCCGTGAATCGCTCGCCACGCTGCTCTGGGATCGCAGCGGGTCGGAGCAGGCGCGCGCGAGTCTGCGCCAGGCGCTGGCACTCTCCTCCGGAAAGCCGGATGCCGTCCCGGCCGAGCCGGGTGTCGAGCCCCTGGTCCAGGCCCTCCACCGCCTGCCGGAGCTGGGCCACCTCCAGCGCCTGCCACAGGCGCTCATCGGCGACCTCGCGCCCCAGGGTCAGGTTCATGCGCACGCTGTCGTTGAACAGGGCCGGCTGCTGCAGCACCGTGGCCACATGGTCGCGGACCACATCCATGCCGATCAGGTCGACGGGGACCCCATCGAACCGCACCACCCCGGAGCTCGGCGGGTAGAGCCCCAGGATTACCTGGACCAGGGTGGTCTTGCCGCCACCGCTCGCCCCCACGAAGGCCACCCGCTCGCCGGCGGCGATGGCGAGCGAGATCCCGTCCAGGACCAGGGGGCCGTCCCCGTACCGAAAGCGGATGTCTTCCAAGGTGATCGATAGGGTTCGTTTGCCCGCGAATGGGTCTTGCCGGTGTGGATATTGCGGCTCCAGCTCCATGGCGAGCAGCCGGTTGATGCGGGCCAGGGCCGCCTCCGCGGCGTGGTAGGCGTACTGGATCCCCAGCACCTCCTGGACCGGCCCCATCATGAACCAGAGGTAGGCGAAGACCGCCAGCATCTCGCCGATGCTCAGGTCCGAGAAGAGCACCATCAGCATGGCCATGGCGCGGAAGCAGTCGAATCCGAACATCAGCAAATTGAAGGAGAGCCGGTTGCCGGCGTCGCTCTTCCAGGTGAAGGCGGAGGCGAAGTCGCGCATCTCCCGCGCGTGATCGATGATGCGCTCGATATAGAAACGCTCACGGTTGCCCGCGCGGATCTGGGCGATGGCGTCCAGGGTCTCGGCGAGGGACTCCTGGAAGGCCTGATAGGCGGTGATCTCCCGCTTCTTGAGCTCCGAGACCTTGCGGCCGAACAGGGTGGTGACATAGATCACCAGGGGGTTCAACAGGATGATGAAGAGGCCGAGCTGCCAGTTCATCCACAGGAGCACCACGGCGGTGCCGCAGATGCTCAAGACCGCCACCAGGAACTTGCTGGTGGCCCCGCCCACGAAGCGGTCGATGGTGTCCAGGTCCGTCACCAGGTGGGAGGCGACGGTGCCGCTGCCCAGGGTCTCGTACTCGGACATGGAAACCCGCCGCAGGCGATCCAGCAGGTCCCGCCGCAGCCGGAAGATCACATCCTTGGAGATGCGCGTGAACTCGCGGGTCTGGAGCACGCCTAGCGCGGTACCCGTCAGGCGCAGCGTGACGGTGACCAAGAGGATGGCGAGGATATAGAGGACCGGACCATGCCAGGCGGCGGGAAAGATCTGGCTCATGGCGCCCACCAGGGCGCCGGGTTTGTTTAGCAGGACCTCGTCCACCAGGAGTGGCATCAGGAGGGGGACCGGGACGCTCACCAGGGTCCCGAGCACCGCGATCAGGTTGGCGAGGATCAGCTCCCGGCGGTGGTGGAGCACCAGGGTGGTCAGCTCGCGCCAGTCGTAGGGGCGGCTGCGCAGGGGCCTCGTGCCGGGTTCATGCTCGCGGGTCATGGGCGCCATGATGGGGGCGATTGGCCCAACCGCCTAACCGATCGCAGGTCCCTGGGCCAGAGACCCGGCGGGCCCTTTGATTGAGCCGGGCCTCGGTGCTCGCCTATACTGCCGGACCTTAACATCTCGGTATCCCGAGATGGCCCGCGCCAGCACCAGGAATCGCCCCGATGCGGATACCGCTCTCTGCCCTGATCGCCGCCCTGCTGTCGGGATCCCTCTACCTGCCCCTGGGGGCCGCCCAGGCCGAGGACCTGATCCAGGTCTACGACCTGGCGGTGCGTAGCGATCCGGTCCTGCGGGAGGCGGAGCAGAACCTGTTTGCGACCCGCGAGGTCAAGCCCCAGGCGCGGGCCCTGCTGCTGCCCAACGTGGCGGCCACGGCGGAGGCCAACTACACGGCGGCGAACACCCGGATCCGCGGTTTCGACACGCGCGGCCAGGACTTCGCCAGCCAAAATGCCACGGCGGTGGTGAGCCAGTCCATCTACAACCGTGGCAACTGGATGACCCTGAAGCAGTCGGACGACGTGATCGCGCAGGCGGAGGCCCAGTACCGGGACTCCCAGATCGCGCTCATGGTGCGCACCACCGAGGCCTATTTCGCGGTGCTGCGGGCCTCGGACGCGGTGACCGTCTCCGAATCCCTGGTGCGGGCCAACGAGCGTCAGCTCGACCAATCGAAGCAGCGCTTCGAGGTCGGCCTGGTGGCCATCACCGACGTCAACGAGAGCCAGGCCGCCTATGACAGCTCCCGCGCCAACCTGATCAATGCCAAGGTCGCCCTCGACAATGCCTGGGAGGCCTTGAGGGTCATCGTCGGGCCCTTCAACCAGCCGCTGGCCCGCCTGGGGGACAAGCTGCCCCTGGCGCCCCCGGAGCCGAACAACCTCGATACCTGGGCCGATACGGCCCTGCGCAACAATTTCGGGATCATCGCGGCCAGCGAGGCGGCGGAGGCGGCAAAGAAGGGGATCGAGATCGAGCGTTCGGGCTACTACCCGAGCCTGGGGGCCCAGGCGGGATTCGACTTCAGCAACTCGGATCAGGACTCCGGGGTGATCCGCAGCGAGGGGGCCTTCGTCGGCCTGACCCTCAACGTCCCGATTTACCAGGGCGGGGCCGTGGCCTCGCGCACCCGCCAGGCGGGCTACCAGTTCCGCGCCGCCCAGGACCGGCTCGATCAGACCCGGCGCCAGGTCGACCAGCAGGTCAAAGACGCCTTTCGCGGGATCCTGTCGGCCATCGAGGACGTCAAGGCGAGGCAGGCGGCGGTGGTCTCCGCCCGCTCCTCCCTGGAGTCCACCCAGGCGGGGCTTGAGGTGGGCACCCGTACCCAGGTGGACGTGCTGAACGCCCAACGTAACCTGTTCCAGGCGGAGTTCGACTACCTGAGCTCCCGCTACACCTACATCATCAACGGGGTCAAGCTCCATCAGGCCACCAGCACCCTGACCCGGGAGGTGCTGGAGAAGGGCAACGCCTGGCTCAATCCCGCAGACACCGTCACGCCGCCGGCCTATTGAAAAGAAGTGGCGAGTAACGAGTGGCGAGGGCCGAGGAAAACTGCCTCCTCGCCGTCGCTCCGCCTCGCTACTCGCTACTCGTTACTCGCTACTCGTTACGCGCATGTCCGGTAACAGCTTCGGCAAGCTCTTCGTGGTGACCGGGTTCGGTGAGAGCCACGGTCCCGCCATTGGCGGTATCGTCGACGGTTGCCCGCCGGGGCTGGC
>JBLMWY010000279.1:0-7251 GCA_050257475.1 Bdellovibrio bacteriovorus | reverse complement strand
CCCGTTGGCCGGGAGATCCCGCTCCCCCGGGGGCTCCAGCAGCAGCACCCGGTGCAGCGCGGCCAGGGTGGGAGCGATGGGGTCCAGCTCGGCGAGCCGCTCCGGGCCCTCCAGGAGCAGCAGCCGCGCACCCGAGTCCTCGAGCTGATGGCGCACGGAGGCGGGGCGGTCGTTGGGGTAGAGGGGGACCGTGACCAACCCAAGCCCCAGGGCTGCCAGGTCGAAGTGCACCCACTCGGGCCGGTTGCCCAGCATGATCGCCACCCGGTCCCCGGGCTTGAGCCCCTCGGCCCTCAAGGCCGCTTGCCAGCGGCCCACCCGGGCCAGGGTCTGCGACCAGGTGGCGGTGCGCCAGCGCCCGGTCGCGGCATCGAAGTGGGTGTAGGCGGGTCCGTCGGGGGTCCGCCGGGCCCGCTCGATCAGCAGGCCGCACAGGGAGCGGGCCTCCTCGGCGCGGATCGGATCCGACCGCACCCTGGGATCAGTGGTGTCGGGGTTGATGTGATCGAGCAGCAACATGGCCATGGTCTCCGTTGCTCTTGATTCTCGGGGTTCGCGGCCTCGACCTGGACCTTCAGGCCCGGGCCAGCCTGCGCCAACCGCGATCCGGCCTGAAGTGACCTCCGTGACGGCGCTCCAGGGTCTGAAGCCGCTCCCCCATCCGTTCCCAGCCGCCCTGGTCGATGTAATGGAGGGGCCCGCCCCGATGAGGGGCGAAGCCGGTGCCGAAGATGACCCCCGCATCCAACAGGTCCGGGTCCGCCACGACACCCTCGCGCAGACAGGCCACGGACTCGTTGAGCAGGCGGAAGATCAGGCGCTCGGCGAGGTCCTCCGGCGCCCGCGCCCCGCGCGGCACGGGCTCGGGCAGGGGCCGGCCGCGGCGATAGCGGTAGAAGCCGCGTCCGCCCTTGCGGCCGGTGAGCCCCGCTTCCACCATGCGCCGCAGCCGGGCGGGGGCCTCCTCGGGGGCCGTGAGGCAGCGGCCGAGCCCCTCGGCCACCGCGAGACAGATCTCGAGCCCCACCGAATCCGCCAGGGCCAGGGGGCCCATGGGCATGCCAAAGCGCACCGCGGCGCCATCGATCAGGGCCGCCGGCACCCCTTCCTCCAGCAGGTCCATGGCCTCCAGGAGGTAGGGCATGAGGACCCGGTTGACGAGAAATCCCGGGCGGCTCTGCACCGGCAGGGGCAGCCGGTCCAGGGCCCGTACCACAGAGAGCCCACGGGCGAGGGCCCCGGGGTCTGTGGCCTTGCCCCGCACCACCTCCACCAGTTGCATGCGCGCCACCGGGTTGAAGAAGTGCAGACCGATCAGCCGGCTTGGGTCGCTCAGGCCGGCGCCGATCTGCTCCAGGGGGATGCTGGAGGTGTTGGTGGCGAGCAGGGCGCCGGCCGGCGCCCGTCCCTCCAACCGCTGGAACAGCCGCGCCTTGGCCTCGCGGTCCTCCACGATGGCCTCGATCACCAGCTCGGCGCTGCGTGCGCCCTCGCCCTTGGGATCGGGGATCAGACGATCCGCCGCCGCCTGGACCCGTCGCGGCTCTCTCAGCCGGTCCCGGAACAGGGTCTGAGCCCGCCCCAGGGCCCGGCCAAGCTGCTCCTGCGAGACATCCTCAAGGGTGACCCAGAATCCATTGAGCGCACACCAGGCGGCGATGTCGCCCCCCATGGTGCCTGCGCCGATCACGTGGACCCGCCGCGGCGGGGGGATGCGTGGCTCGGCAAGCCCTTTGAGCCGCTCTTGGAGCTGGAAGACCCGCAGCAGGTTCCGGGCTGTCTCGGAGCGCAGCAGCGCGGGCACTGACCGGGCCTCCGAGTCCAGAAGGCGCCGCCGGTTGGCGCCGTGGGCCCGCCAATGCTCGATCAGGGCGAAGGGGGCGGGGTAGTGGTCCCGGATAACCTTGCGGGCCGTTCGGTGCTCCAGAACGGCTGCCAGAATCGGCCGCAAGGCTGGGGCATTCAAGAGGCGCTGGTCGAGAGTGGCCCGAACCGGCGGCGGCGCGCGCGCCAGCAGCTCCGCCGCAGCGCGCTCCAGTTGGCGCCGCGGCGCGATGCGGTCCACCAGCCCGATGCGCAGCGCCTCCCGGGCCGTAAGGGCGCGGCCCTGGAGCATCAGGGCCAAGGCCGGGAGCGGGCCCAGGGCACGGATGGCCCTATAGGTCCCGCCGTAACCAGGAAAGATGCCCAACCTGACCTCGGGGAAGCCGAGACGGGTCTCCGGGTCGTCGGCGGCGATGCGGTAGCGGCAGGCCAGGGCGAGCTCCAGTCCGCCACCCAGGCAGACCCCGTGGATTAGCGCCAGGGTGGGGCAGGGCAGGGATTCGATCCGGTCCAGCAGGGCGTGCACCCGCCGGATCTGACGCGCGGCCGACTCCTGGTCCTGGATCCCCGCGAGCTCGCCCAGATCCGCCCCCGCGAGGAAACCGGAGGTCTTGAGCGAATGGATCGCCAGGGCCCGCGGGGGGCTCGGCTGGATCTCGTCCAGCCGGGTCTCGAGCGCGTCAAGCACCGGGGCGGAGAGCAGGTTGATGGACCTGCCCTTCTGATCCAGGCCGAGCCACAGGATGTCCGTGGCGGGATCCAGGCGGCTTTGCCAATGGTCGTTCATGCCGTGCCTCCCGTTGCCTCAGTCTCGAGCAGCAGGGCGCCACCCTGGCCGCCGCCCACGCACAGGCTCGCGATCCCGCGCCCGCCGCCTCGGTCCTGGAGGGCCAGGGCCAGGTGCAGCACCAGGCGCGCCCCGCTGGCTCCCACCGGGTGCCCGATGGCGATGGCCCCGCCCTGCGGGTTGAGGCGTGACTCGTCGATGGGGTCAGCTTCCCATGCTCCAGGGTCGCCGAGACCCAGCCGCTCGCGTCGGTAGCTCGGGTCTGACCAGGCGGCGAGACAGGCCAGGACCTGGGCCGCGAACGCCTCGTTGATCTCGATCTGGTCCAGGTCGGTGGCCCGCAGCCCATGCCGGGCCAGCAGTGGCGCCATGGCGTGGACTGGTCCGAGACCCATCTCGGCGGGGTCAAGGGCCGCCCACTGGGTGTCGACGAGACGCGCCAGGATAGGAAGCTCGTGGCGGCGCACGGCCTCCTCGCACGCAAGCAGGAGCAAGGCCGCCCCGTCCGTGACCTGGGCGCTGTTGCCCGCGGTGACCGACCCGGCAGGGCGATCAAAGACGGGTGGGAGACGCGCCAGGCGCTCCAGATCCGTATCGGCGCGATAGCCCTCGTCCGTCCGATGAGCCCGCCCTTCGGGTGTATAGAGGGTGACCAGCTCCCGGTCGAAGACCCGGGAGGCGAGGGCGGCGCCCAGCCTTTGATGGCTTCTCAGGGCAAAGGCGTCCATGGCGCCGCGGTCGATCCGGAAGCGCCAGGCGAGGTGCTCCGCGGTCTGACCCATGGAGAGTCCGGTGATGGGGTCCGTCAGACCCTTGAGCAGCCCGATCACCGGGACCAGGTGCCGCGGACGCAGGCGCGTGACCAGCCGAGCCCGGGTGCTCAGGGCCCGTGCCTGGCCCCAGCGTCCCAGCCAGTCCACCAGGGCGCGGCCGAGCAGCACGGGGGCCTGGCTCATGGCCTCGGTCCCGCCGGCCAGCACCAGGTCCGCCCGCCCGCAGGCGATGGCTTGCGCCGCGCTGTCCAGGGCCTGAAGTCCGGAGCCGCAGTTACGCTGCACCGTCCAGGCGGGGGTCCCGTCTCCGCAGCCCAGACGCAGCGCGACGATACGCGCGATGTTGGCCTCCTCCGGGCCCGGAGCCACGCAGCCCAGGATGACCTCGTCGATCGAGCCGGGGTCCAGTGGATGGCGCACTAGCAGCGCCCGCCCCGCGGCCACGGCCAGGTCGGCGGCGCTGAAGGGTCCAGGCACACCGCGGGCCTTGAGGAAGGGCGTGCGGCAGCCATCCACCAGATAGACCGGTCGCCCACGGAGTCCGGCCCGAGTAGGCTTGGCGTTGGCATGGAGGCTCATCATGGTGGTGACCTTCAGGCGGCGCTGCGCCGCGATGCGTGCTCCAGTTCCCGGACCCCGCCGGAGCGGCCCGGCCTGAGGTCGGCGAAGCTGTCCACCTGGATGACCGCATCCCGCAGGGCCTCCGCCCGGGCCAGCGCCGCGACGTCCTGGGGCCGGATCACCCGGGCCTCTAGGGCGGCGCTAACGAGCTCCGCCCCGCCGGCCTCGGCGAGGGTGCCGCGCGCGACGGCCTGACGCAGGATCCGCTCCACTGGCTCGGCGCGCGCCACCGCCTCCAGGGCTAGGTCAAGCCGTCCGGCGGCCTCCCCCTCGTCGCGGCTCAGATGGATCCCCTCGGTGAGACGGTCGCGCACCGCCCCCGGCTCCAGGATCAGGCGCGCGACCCGGTGCTCCAGAGCGTCGTCCGGCCCCCTGAAGGGCCGCCCGGTGGGAAAGGTCAGCCATCTCAACCCCCAGGCCAGGGGCCGGTTGGGGAGGTTCCACCATAGGTCCACCAGGGCCTCTTGGATGCGTTGCATCTGGTCCTCCAGGGCCCAGCGCACCAGGGGCCGATCGGCGTCGGGGGCACCCTGGTCCTGGTGGTGCTTGAGGACGGCGGAGGCGAGGAACAGCAGGCCCAGCACGTCGCCCAGCCGGGCGGAGAGACGCTCCCGCCGCTTGAGGCTGCCCCCGAGCGTCATCAGGGTCAGGTCGGCCGAGAGGGCGAAGGCGCTGGCGAGCCAGCTCAAGCGCCGGTATTCGGCCGCATGGCCGGCCCCTTCGGGGGCCTGGGCGAGACGTCCCCGGGTGAGGCCGAGCCCGAGTGTGCGGCCGAGGTTGCGGAGCAGGTAACCCCCGTGAGCGAGCAGGGCACGGTCAAAGCATGCCAGGGCCCGAGTGGGGTCTGGATCATGGGCGGCACGCAGCTCCTCCAGGATCCAGGGGTGTGCCCTCAAGGCACCCTGCCCGAAGATGATGAGATTGCGGGTGAGGAGGTTGGCCCCCTCCACGGTGATGGCGATGGGGGTCGCCTGATGGACCCTGCCGATCAGGTTGCTGGGTCCGAGGCAGATGCCGGCGCCTGCCTGGATGTCCATGGCGTCGTTGACCACCAGGCGCTGGAGCTCGGTGAGGTGATACTTGAGCACCGCCGCCAGGACCGCGGGCCGCTCCCCCTGTTGGAGCGCGGCGAGAAAGACCTGGCGCCCGGCGTCCATCGCATAGGTGCGCCCAGCAATCTGGGCCAAGGGTGCCTCCAGGCCCTCGAAGTCGCCGATGGGGCGTCCGAACTGGCGGCGGATGCGGGCATAGGCCCCGGTATAGCGGGCCGCCAGCTTGCCAGCCCCGGTGGCCAGAGCGGGCAGCGAGATGCCACGACCCTCGGCGAGGCACTCCATCAGCATGCCCCAGCCCTTGCCGACGCCGTGGCGGCCGCCGAGTACCCAGTCGATGGGGATCTGGACGCCATGACCGGAGAGTGGGCCGTTCTGGAAGGGGATGCCGAGGGGCAGGTGGCGCCGACCCTGCTGTATGCCGGGGGTGGAGGCGGGGACCAGGGCCAGGGTGATGCCGGGCTCCGCGTCACCTCCGAGCAGTCGCTTGGGGTCGCGAAGACGGAAGGCGAGGCCGATCAGGGTGGCGACGGGGCCCAGCGTGATGTAGCGCTTCTCGAAATCGAGTCGGATGCCGAGGGTGCTCTGGCCCTGGTGGTCGATCCGACAGACGATGCCCAGGTCCGGGGTGGAGGCCGCGTCGCTTCCCGCCCGCGGGCCGGTGAGGGCGAAGCACGGGATCTCATCGCCGCGGGCCAGGCGCGGCAGATAGTGGCGGCGCTGGGCCTCGGTGCCATAGCGCAGCAGAAGCTCAGCCGGACCCAGGGCGTTGGGCACCATCACGGTGACCGCGGTCGTGAGGCTGCGGCTCGCTAGCCGCATCACCACCTGGGAGTGGGCATAGGGCGAGAAGCCCAGACCACCGTAGGCCCGAGGAATCACCAGTCCGAACAGGCGCTCCCGCCGGATCAGCTCCCAGACCTCGGGAGGCAGGTCCAGGTCTTCGTGGGTGATCCTCCAGTCGTCCAGGAGACGGCACAGCCGATCCACCGGACCGGCGAGGAATGCCTCCTCCTCGGCGCTCAGGCGCGCCGGCGGGAGACGGAGGAGCCGCTCCCAGCGGGGACGGCCAGTGAACAGCTCCGCATCCCACCAGGTCCCGCCCGCCCTGATCGCCTCCCGCTCGGTCGCGGACAGCGGCGGTATCACCCGCCGGAACTGACGCAACAGGGGGCCGGTCACTAGGCGCCGGCGCAGGGGCGCGAGCACCAGCACGGCGGCGACCGCAATGGGCAAGGCCAAGAGCAGCCAGGGTGCGATGCTCATGGCACTGGCTCCGTTCCTTGGGTGACCGATTGCGACGACGGGACGGTTAGCGCCCGTGATCCGCCCTGGGAGCTGCGTCGCCGCCGGCGAACGTGCGTCTGCGGGGGCACGCCGCTGGGTCGGGCGTCGCTCAGGGCGGCCCGATAGAGGGGGCCGGAGTCGCTATAGAGCAGGGGTGACGAGGACCATTCCAGCCGGCGGTAGACTCCCGGGTCATCGAGTCCCAGGAAGGGGTACTTGATGACGTCGAAATAGGGGGAGTAATCGAAGTCCCTCGGGGTGTAGAGCCGGGGGTTGCGTCGAAAGAAGCGCAGGCTGCCATCCTCCCGTCGCTCGACGAAGGGCAGGACGGGGAAGGCCACGGAATTGAAGGCCTCGGCGATGAGGCAGGAGCACAAGGTTCGAGTGGTGCCGCCCGCCCGGTGCTCGAACAGGCTGGAGCGCCAGCGCCGGGGCAGAATCGCCCATGGCAGCAGGAAGCGCGCCAGGTCGAAGAGCTGACGCATGTCATAGTCGCTGCCCAGGCGGCGAATGGCATGGGCGATGACCCGCTCGGCGTCGTCCGGACACAGCCCCTTGGGCCGGCAGATGCGCAGGTGCTCGGCCCGGTATTTGGCCAGTGGGCTGACCCGGGTTCCCTCGCCCAGCAAGGCCTCGATCAGCAACTGCTCGCCGTGATCGGATTGGTAGTAGGCCCCCACCAGGCGGCGCAGCGAATGGTCCTGAATCTCGTGGAGCCGGCCGATGTAGAGCGCGGCGTGGGTCCAGTTGCTTTGGGTGATCAGGCGGATGACGCCGGCGATGCGGGTGCGTCCCTCCACCAGGATGACATCGCCTGGCCGGATGGACTGCGCCAGGCGCGCGAAGTCGCTGAGGAGGACTTCGTGGGGAGCCCCCTCATGTGTCAGCCAGTGGACCATCCACTGCC
>JBLMWY010000278.1:0-15054 GCA_050257475.1 Bdellovibrio bacteriovorus | reverse complement strand
TTGGTGTAGGCCATGGTCCGGGTGGTGATGGTCCAGGCCTCGTCCCATTCCAGGTGCTGCTCGTCCACCAGTTGGCGCATCAGCTCCGCCACCGAGATGGCCGGGTGGGTGTCGTTCAACTGGAAGCAGTTCTTCTCGGCGAAGCGGCTGAAATCGCGCCCATTGAGGCGGATCCATTCGCGGATCACGTCCTTGATGCTGGCGCTGGCCAGCAGGAACTGCTGGCGCAGGCGAAGCTGCTTGCCGTTCTCGCTCGAGTCGTTGGGGTAGAGCACCATGGTGATGTGCTCGGCCTCATTCTTCTGGGCCACCGACTCCGGGTAGCTGCCGGCGTTGAACTCGTCGAGGTCGAACTCATCGGTGGCGGCCGCCTTCCACAGGCGCAGCGTGTTGATGGTGTCGTTGCGATAGCCGGGGATGGGGATGTCGTAGGGCACGGCCAGGACGTCGTGGGTGTCCACCCAGCGCACCCCGAGGTGACCCGCGTGATCCCGGTAGAACTCGGTGCGCCCCCCGAACTGGATGCGCTGGGTGTATTCGGGGCGCTCCAGCTCCCAGGGGTTGCCGTCCCGCAGCCAGTGGTCGGGCTCCTCCACCTGATAACCGTTCTCGATGAGCTGGCGGAACATGCCGTATTCGTAGCGCAGCCCATAGCCCTTCACGGGGAGCTGTAAGGTGGCACAGGAGTCGAGGAAGCAGGCGGCGAGACGGCCCAGGCCCCCGTTGCCGAGACCGGCATCCGGCTCGGACTGGGAGATCTCCTCCAGCACCACGCCCATCTGGAAGAGCCCCTGCTCCACAGGGTTGCCGACCCCCAGGTTCAGCATGGCGTTGCACAGGGCCCGCCCCATGAGGAACTCCAGGGACAGATAGTAGGTGCGCTTGCAGTCGGCCTCATCCTGGGCCTGGCGGGTGCGCTTCCAGCGCTCCATGAGGCGATCCCGCAGGGTGATCGCCAGGGCTTTGTAGGGGTAATAGGCGGAGCGGCAGTCCCGGTCGCGACCCAGGGTATGGGCGTAGTAGCGCTGAAAATCCTCGGCAATCCCATCGGCGTCCATGGCCAGCGGTGGTAGCTCGAAGAATTTGGAGTTGGGTTCGCTGTGGATTAGGTTGGCAAAAGGCGACATGGGAAAACCTAGGGGTCAGGTGATCGGATCGGCGTCTGCATCCGGGACTCGCGGGGGAGCGTGGACCTTTCGGCGCATCGGGCCCCGCCGCACGCATCCAGATGGGGCGAAATTAAGACACCGCGGGGATTTTACTAGCAATCACCGCGCCGGGTGCGGGTCGGAATGGTCCAGGCCGGGTCTCAGGGAGGGGTTGATCCATTGCGCTGCCCGTGCGGACGACGGGTGTCCGGTCGTGCTCAATGCGCTTAAGTCATTGAAAATGAGGTGTCCAGAGGCTTGCGCCGCGCGGGACGCGAGGGCATCACGTGCCGGTAAGGCCGTCGAACCCTATCCGCTTGCGGGGCCGCCCATCAAAACGACAGGGCCGTCACCCGCCATCCGGTGCCCTGGAAGGAGAGGCGTACATTCACGTGAGACCCCGATGGTGCGCCGAGACGAAGCGAGAAGTGCAGGGGGTCATCGAAAACTGCGCGGCTCAGCGACCCGGTCAGGCCTTGGCCCGGTGGCGACTGGCTGAGCAGGCGCTCGCGCAGCCACTCAAGGGTGACCTGCTGATCGACGGCGCCGGAGCCGTTGCGCCGAATGGCCTGCTCCAGCCAGTCGACGAAGTCGTCGGACACGGGACCGATGGCGCTCGCCGAGTCCTTGTTCAGCCTGTGCCTGATCTCGTTGCGGACCGCCTCAAGATCCACCAGGGGGGCGAGCGCGCCGGGCTGGTCCCTGGCCAGGGCCCGATCCAGGCGCCACAGGGTGGCATAGGGCCAGGCCAGATAGAGCAGCAGCACCGCCACCGGGATCAGCAGTCGCGCGATCGGCATGCGGCGCTCGCCGATGGTATTTAGGGGGCGGCGGCCGATGGGCAGCCCCAGCCTCACGCCGATTCCGCCTGAAGGCGCTCGAGCTCCTCGCCCAGGGTCAGCCACTCGGACTCGGCTTCGCCCAGCTCAGCCGCGACCCGTCGCTGCTCCTCCAGGAGGGCGAGGAGCCGCGGCTTGGACTCGGCCGCGTAGACGGCGGGATCGCCCAGGCTCTGATCCAGCTCCTGGCGGCGCTGCTCCAGGCGCTGCAGCGCCTGCTCCACGGCCTTGAGCCGGCTGCGCAGAGGCTGCAGCGCCTTGCGCTGGTCCGCCTTCTCGCGCCGCTGCTGCTTGCGCTGGCTCCCCTGGCGGTCGCCCACGCCTCCGCCGGGGGCGTCGGGGTCGCGGGCCGCCAGCCAGGCGGGGTAGTCGTCGAGCTCACCGTCGAAGGGTTGCACCGAGCCCGCGTCCACCAGGAGCAAGGTGTCAACGGTGACCCGCAGAAGATGGCGGTCGTGGGAAACCAGGATCATGGCCCCTTCGAACTCCTGGAGTGCCTCCGCCAGGGCATGGCGCATCTCCAGGTCCAGATGGTTGGTGGGCTCGTCGAGCAGCAGCAGGTTGGGTCTCTGGCGGATCAGCAGGGCCAGGACCAGGCGGGCCTTCTCGCCGCCGGAAAGCGGCGCCACGGGGCCAAGCGCCCGATCTCCGTCGAATCCGAAGCCCCCCAGGTAGTCCCGCAGGGCCTGCTCGGTGGCCTTGGGGTCCAGCCGCTGGAGGTGCCGTAGGGGGCTGTCTTCTGGGCGCAGTTGATCCAACTGGTGCTGGGCAAAGTAGCCGATGGCGAGCTCCTGGGCGGTCTCCCTGCGGCCACCCGCCGGCTTGAGCTCGCCGGCCAGGAGCTTGACCAGGGTGGACTTGCCGGCGCCGTTGGCCCCCAGCAGCCCGATCCGATCCCCCGGGGAGAGGCTGAGATTGATGTTCGAGAGGACCTGGCGGTCGGCGTACCCCGCCTGGACAGCCTCCAGGCGCAGCAGCGGGTGGGGGAGGTGCAACGGCGGCTCGAAGCCGAAGCGAAAGGGCGAGTCCACATGGGCCGGAACGATCAGCTCCATGCGCTCCAGGGCCTTGAGGCGGCTCTGGGCCTGGCGGGCCTTGGTGGCCTTGGCGCGGAAGCGCTCCACGAAGCGGTGGATGTGGGCCACCTCCCGCTGTTGTCGCTCATAGGCCGCCTGCTGCTGGGCGAGTCGCTCCGCCCGCTGGCGCTCGAAGGCCGAGTAGTTGCCCGCGTAAAGGTTCAGACGCTGCTGGTCAAGATGGAGCGTATGGCTCACCACCGCGTCCAGGAAGTCCCGGTCGTGTGAGATCAGGAGCAGGGTGCCCCGGTAGGCCTTGAGCCAGCCCTCCAGCCAGATGACCGCGTCCAGGTCCAGATGGTTGGTAGGCTCGTCGAGCAGCAGCAGGTCTGAGCGGCACATCAGGGTGCGGGCGAGCGCCAGGCGCATGCGCCAGCCCCCGGAGTAGCTGCTCACGGGTCTGCGCTCATCCCCGGGCAGGAAGCCGAGGCCGTGGAGCAGCCGAGCGGCCCGGCTCTCGGCCCCATAGCCGTCGATCGCCTCCAGCCGGCCCGCCAGCTCCCCGTGGCGCAGCCCGTCTCCGGCCGCGTCGGCCGCGGCGAGAGCCGCCTGGACCTGGCGCAGCTCCCGATCTCCGTCCAGCACGAACTCGATGGCCGGATCCTCCCCCTGGGGGGTCTGCTGGGCCACGTGGGCCAGCTCCCAGCCGGTGGGGATCGAAACCTCGCCCGCGTCTGCGTGCAGCTCGCCCCGCAACAGGGCAAACAGGCTCGACTTGCCACAGCCGTTGGGTCCCACCAGGCCCACCTTCTGGCCCGGATAGATGGTCAGATTGGCCCCGCCCAGCAGCAGCCGAGGCCCGCGACGCAGAGAGAGCTCAGTGAGCTGCAGCATGGCGCCGGTGGGGCAAGGATCCGGGCGATCCAGTCGTGGGTGCTGGATTGGAAGACATGGTCCGCGAATGAATGCCAGTGAACGCGAACGAGCGTGATTCCCCGTTCGAACGAGGGGCCAGATTCCGGATGCATCTTGGCGTGGAGCCTGGAGACCCCGCGAGCGGCCGGAAAGCAGGCACAAAGACAGATCGCCAGCACCTCAACCGCTGGCAAAAGCGTTGCTCGAATCGGGCCAGCTCGGGGTTTGCGGGTATGCATCGCGCCCCGGCTCTTGGCGTCCATTCGCGTTCACTGGCGTTCATTCGCGGACCTGGTTCTCTCGCGCAGCGCCCCGGTCGAGGCGCCGATAGTTTACCGCCTCGCTGAGATGGGCCAAGGCGATAGTGTCGCAACACGCCAGGTCGGCGATGGTGCGCGCGACCTTGAGGATACGGTGGTAGGCCCGCGCGGACAGGGCCAGTCGGGTCAGAACCTGCTGAATCAGGTGCCGGCCGGCGTCGTCGAGCAGGCAGTGCCGGTCGATCTCCCTGGGGGTCAGGGCGCTGTTCACCTTGCCCGAGCGGGCGAGCTGCCGCTCCCGTGCCGCGCAGACCCGCTGGCGCACTTGGGGGCTGGTCTCGCCGGTTCCCGGCTCCGGGGTCCCCAGGCGGATCGCCTCGATGCGCGGGACCTCCACGTGCATGTCGATCCGGTCGAGCAGGGGGCCAGAGAGTCGTCCCCGATAGCGGGCGACCTGGTCCGCGGTGCAATGGCAGCGACCGCTCCCATCCCCCAGGTAGCCGCAGGGGCAGGGGTTCATGGCCGCGAGCAGTTGGAAGCGGGCGGGAAACTCCGCCTGGCGGGCGGCCCGGGAGATGTGGATGCGTCCGGACTCCAGAGGCTCCCGCAAGACCTCCAGGACGCGCCGGTCAAACTCCGGAAGCTCGTCGAGGAACAGCACGCCCAGGTGGGCGAGGGAGATCTCCCCAGGGCGCGGGTTACTCCCTCCCCCCACCAGGGCCACCCCCGAGGCGGTGTGGTGAGGAGATCGAAAGGGCCGCAGCCGCCAGGTGGCGGGATCGAAAGGGTCGCGCTCGCTCACTGACCGGATGGCCGCGGTCTCCAGGGCCTCGGGCTCGCTCAAGGGGGGCAGGAGCCCGGGCAGCCGATGGGCCAGCATGGACTTGCCGGTCCCGGGTGGGCCGATCATGAGCAGGCTGTGAGCGCCGGCGGCGGCGATCTCCAGGGCCCGCTTCGCCTGCTCCTGGCCCCGCACCTCGCTCAGATCGGGATAGTCGGGCTCCGTTTGGCATCCCGGGGCCGGGCGATGAAGCTGGAGGGGCCGGGTCCCGTTCAGGTGCTCGCAGACCTCTAACAGGTGATGGGCCGGCCGCAGCTTGAGCCCGCTCACCAGGGCGGCCTCGGCGGCGTTGTCCGCCGGCAGGATCAGCTCCCGTCCGGCGTCGCGCGCGGCCAGCGCCGCCGGCAGCACGCCGCTCACCGGCCTCAGGTCCCCGGAGAGGGCCAGCTCACCGAGGAGCTCGATCCCGGCCAAGGGATCGGTGGCGAGCTGCCCCGAGGCACCCAGGATACCCAGGGCAATGGGCAGGTCGAAGCGTCCGCCCTCCTTGGGGAGGTCCGCCGGGGCCAGGTTGATGGTCACCCGCCCGGCCGGGAACTGAAAGTGCCCGTTGAGCAGGGCCCCGCGCACCCGGTCCTTGCTCTCCTTCACCGCCGGCTCCGGCAGTCCGACCATGGAGAGCACCGGAAGGCCCCCGGAGAGGTGAACCTCCACCGTCACCGCCGGGGCCTGGATGCCCTCCCTGGCGCGGCTGTGCAGGACGCAGAGACCCATGGTGCCTGTCAGCCCGCCCCGGTCCGCGCGCCTCTGACGCCGTCCTCAGCCGCTCTCGGCGGGGGTGTGCGCGGCCCGGGTCTCGGACTCCAGCTCGGCGACCCGCGCCTCGAGACGGCTGAGCTTCTCCCGGGTTCGCGCCAGGACCGCCGACTGCACGTCGAACTCCTCCCGACTGACCAGGTCGAGCCGGGTCAGACCGGCCTCCAGGGAGGCGCGCAGGCTACGCGCCAGGTCGTCCCGCAGGGTCTGAACCCCCTTGGGCAGGGATAGGGCGAGACGCTGGGCGAGGTCATCGAGCTGCTTGGGATCCAACATTGGCGAGGCTCCTGCGGTCAATGGGCGGCCGTTCGGCCCGGCCTGGCCCTGCGGCTGGGATTATAGGGTCAGGGCCAGGATCCGTCCGTCCCCCCAGTCTGGCATGGTGGGCTCAGTGGCGTAGCACCAAGATGGTGCGGATTCGGCGCGAAAACCCCGCTTTGGCGACCCAAAATAGCGCATCCGCCTGTTGCGAGTTCGGTACAGGCGGCCCCATTGCGTTGTGTTTTCGGCACAGTTTGCCCTGGCATGCAATCTGCTTAGTGCCCGTCACGTCGTATTTCGACGCGGGCTCGGGAGCCACCCTGATTGGGATCTCAAGGACGCTCCCGCGACTCGTCAGGGCCCGTGCTCAGGGGCGAGGGCCAGCCGAACCCCCAAGTTACGTCAATCTGTGAAGTCAAAGAGGTAGACAACAGCCATGAAAGCAACGCGAATCCTTCAATCCTCCACGGCCGCCTCCCTCGGCACCTTGATGCTGCTTCTTGCCGGCCCAGCGAGCGCCGAGGACCCCTGGAGCATCAGCGCCAATATCGGCGCCGTCAGCAACTACATGTGGCGCGGCGTGACCCAGACCCAGGACGGGCCTGCCATCCAGGGCGGACTCGATGTCAAGCACCAGAGCGGATTCTATGCGGGCACCTGGATCTCGAACGTTGATTTCAATGACGAGGGCGGGTCTCAGATTTCCACTGTAAAACTCGATGAGTTTGGTCAGCCCATCTATGACGACAAAGGGTTCCCCGTCTACGAGACCACGGGGCTGTCCGACCCATCTTCTCCCAATTACGAAATGGACTTCTACCTGGGCTTTGGCGGGAACATCACCGAGGATTTGAGCTATGACCTGAAGGGCATCCTCTACACGTACCCGGACGGCGAGGATTTCAACTTCGGCGAGATCGGCGGCAGCATGACCTTCAAGTGGTTCACCCTGGGCCTTGCCTACACGGTCTATGGGCAGGCCGAGGACGCGCCCTTCGACGAGGGGGATTTTTACTACTACGCCGGCTTCGAATACAGCGACCTACCCTTCGGTCTTAGCTTCAGCGCCCGCGGCGGCTACTACGACTTCGACAGTGACCAGCTCCCGGCGGGGTTCTTTGTGAGCAACGGCCAGGTCATCGAGGTGACCGACAGTGCCGACTACTGGAACTACGGCGCCTCCATCAGCAAGGACGCTGGCGACTTCGGGACCTTCAGCCTCAACTGGGACCAGAACGACGGGAACACCAAGGTCGGCTACGACGACGATCCCAAGTTCTGGGTCGGCTGGCTGAAGGAGTTCTAAGGCCGCCTGCCCCATCCATCCCCCGGCCAGGGCGGTACCCCCTGGCCCCTTTCGGAGCTTCAAGTCATGAAACTGGTTTCAGCCATCATCAAGCCGTTCAAGCTCGACGACGTGCGTGAGGCCCTGGGCGACATCGGCGTCTCGGGGATCACGGTCACGGAGGTCAAGGGCTTCGGCCGTCAAAAGGGCCATACCGAGCTCTACCGCGGCGCCGAGTACGTGGTCGATTTCCTGCCCAAGATCAAGGTGGAGATCGCGGTGGACGCCGCCATGGTGGACAAGGTCATCGAGGCCGTCACCAACGCGGCGCGCACCGGCAAGATCGGCGACGGCAAGATCTTCGTCTTCGACCTGCAGCAGGTCATTCGTATCCGAACCGGCGAGACCGGACCGGACGCCCTGTGACGCACACGACTAGGAGATAACAAGGTGAGATTTCCACTACCTAAGCTCAGTCTGGGTCCGGTGGCCCTGGCCGGGACCCTGGGCCTGCTGCCCTTGGTCGCCCTCGCCGAGGAGACCCCCACCCTCAACTCCGGCGACACCGCCTGGATGCTGACCGCCACCGCCCTGGTGCTGTTTATGACCATCCCGGGCCTGGCGCTTTTTTATGGCGGCCTGGTGCGCGCCAAGAACGTGCTCTCGGTGCTCATGCAGTGCTTTGCCATCACGGCCCTGATGACGGTCCTCTGGACCCTGTACGGTTACAGCCTGGCTTTCTCCACGGCCGGCATGGAGGCGGGGGCCATCAACCTGAACACCTTTATCGGCGGGCTGGACAAGGTGCTGTTCGCGGGCCTGACGCGGGAGAGCCTGACCTTGGCCATTCCGGAGTCGGTGTTCGCCACCTTCCAGATGACCTTCGCCATCATCACCCCGGCGCTCATCGTCGGTGCCTTCGCCGAGCGCATGAAGTTCTCCGCCATGCTGTGGTTCATGGCCATCTGGTTCACCCTCGTCTACGCACCCATCGCACACATGGTCTGGAGCGGTGACGGCGCCCTGATGTGGGACTGGGGGGTTCTGGACTTCGCGGGCGGAACCGTGGTGCACATCAACGCCGGTGTCGCCGGTCTGGTGGCGGCCCTGGTGCTGGGTCGGCGCAAGGGCTATCCATCCACCGCCATGCCCCCCAACAACCTAGGCTACACGGTGATGGGCGCGGCGATGCTGTGGGTCGGCTGGTTCGGCTTCAACGCGGGTAGCGCCGTGGCGGCCAACGAGAGCGCCGGCATGGCCATGCTGGTGACCCAGATCGCCACCGCTACTGCCGCGCTGGCGTGGATGTTTATGGAGTGGACCTCCCACGGGAAGCCGAGCGTTCTGGGCATCGCCACCGGCGCCGTGGCGGGCCTGGTCGCCATCACCCCGGCCTCGGGCACCGCCGGTCCCCTGGGGGCGCTCGCCATCGGCGCGGCCTCTGGCATCGTCTGCTTCGTCGCCTCCACCAAGATCAAGCGGGCCTTGGGCTACGACGACTCCCTTGACGTCTTCGGTGTCCATGCGGTGGGTGGTATCGTCGGTGCCCTCCTGACCGGCATCTTCGCCGACGCCAGCCTGGGCGGCGCTGGCTTGGCCGAGGGCATGACCATCGCCAGCCAGCTCTGGGTCCAGACCAAGGGCGTGCTCTTCACCATCGTCTACACGGCGGTGCTGAGCTTCATCATCCTCAAGGTGGTGGATCTGGTGATCGGGCTGCGGGTGACCGAGGAGCAGGAGACCGAAGGTCTCGACCTGGCCCTGCACGACGAGCGCGGCTACATCCTGTAACCTCCAACGGGTGGCCGGCGTCGCGCCGGCCACCGCGCCCATCCATCGCACGGCCGGCATCGGTGCACTGGGTTGCGCTGGCCGGCCGTTTCTTTTTTCTAACGCGGAGGCGAGGTATCGATGGATTCGACCGTCCAACTGAGCTACGCCCTGGACACCTTCTACCTGTTGATCTCGGGGGCCCTGGTCATGTGGATGGCCGCCGGCTTCGCCATGCTCGAGGCCGGTCTGGTGCGGGCCAAGAACACGGCCGAGATCCTGACCAAGAACATCCTGCTCTATGCGGTCGCCTCCCTCCTGTTCATGCTGGTAGGCTACGGCATCATGTACCCGGCGGATGGCGATGGCCTGATCCCACGCATCGATTGGGGCTTCATGCTGGGCGGTGACCACGCGCTCGCTGACGTCCTGGGTGGGGCTGACGACGCCCCGGGCTTTGCCAAGATGGCGGACTTCTTTTTCCAGATGGTCTTCGTGGCCACCGCCATGTCCATCGTCTCGGGGGCGGTGGCGGAGCGCATGAAGCTGTGGTCCTTCCTGCTCTTCGCGGTGGTCATGACCGGCTTTATCTACCCTGTCCAGGGCTACTGGAAGTGGGGCGGGGGCTGGCTCGACCAGCTCGGCTTCAGCGACTTCGCGGGCTCCGGCGTGGTCCATCTGGCCGGGGCCGCGGCGGCCCTGGCGGGGGTCCTGCTGCTCGGGGCGCGCAGGGGCAAGTACGGGAAGGATGGCGCCATCCACGCCATCCCCGGGGCCAACCTGCCGCTGGCAACCTTGGGCACCTTCATCCTGTGGCTCGGTTGGTTCGGGTTCAATGGCGGGTCCCAGCTCAAGGTCTCCGACGTCGCCGACGCCAACGCGGTCGCGGCGGTCTTCGTCAACACCAACATGGCCGCCGCCGGGGGCACCCTCCTGGGGCTCATCACGGCGCGGCTGCTGTTCGGCAAGGCGGACCTGACCATGGCGCTCAATGGCGCCCTGGCTGGGTTGGTGGCCATCACGGCCGAGCCCCTGACCCCCTCACCCCTGGCGGCGAGCCTGATCGGCGCCTTCGGTGGCATCCTGGTGGTGATCGCCATCCGGTTGCTGGACAGGCTCCGCATCGACGACCCGGTGGGGGCCATCTCGGTCCATGGGATGGTGGGCATGTGGGGCCTGCTGGCGGTCCCCATCACCAACGCCGAGGCGACCCTGGCAGCTCAGGCCATCGGGCTCGGGGCCATCCTCGGCTGGGTCTTCGTGACCTCGTTCGTGGTCTGGCTCCTGATCCGGCTGACCTTTGGGATCCGCGTCAGCGAGGAAGAGGAGTACGAGGGCCTGGACATCGGCGAATGCGGGCTCGAGGCCTACCCCGAGTTCGTGGGCGCGCGCGGGGCGGCGCGGTAGGGCGGCCCGGCCTAGGGCATGGCCTCGATGGCCCGCATGAGCTCTCGGTGGCGGGCCTGCATGCGCTCCGGCAGGCCCGACTCCTTGGCCCCGGCGCAGCCTCCGGCCTCGCCCAGGAGCTTCAGGAACTCATCCTGCATGCGCCGTTGGGCCTGCCGGTATCCCCGGTCGGGGAAGAGATCGTCCTGGATGGTCAGGACGGTAATCCGCAGCCGGCCCACCAGGGCCTTGTTCAGGTTATCCGTGAAACGGCCCGAGTTGTCGCTGCGGCAACGGGCGTTGTAGAGGTCAATGGCGGACGCGGACTCCACCGCCTCCACCAGGATCCGTGCCTGCTCCTCATCCAGTGGCGGGGCGGCCAGGGTCTGTGGTCCCAGGCTCAGGTGGACCAAGGCCATGAGCCCCAGGGCCGCGGCGACCGCCGGGAGGCGGTGAAGTCGGAGCGTATTGACGCGAGGGTCGCTAACGCCCATGCCGGTCAACTGCGGCCGTAGACGGGGATGGCGGCCCCGGTGACCGCCCGGGCGGCGTCCGAGGCCAGGAACAGGATTACATCCGCCAGCGCCTCCAGCGGCACCCAGCGCTCGAAATCCTCATTCGGCATGGCGGCTCGATTCTGGGGGGTGTCCAGGGTCCCGGGCAGCACGCAGTTGACGTTGATTCCCTGATCCTTAAGCTCGTCGGACAGGGCCTCCGTGAGGGTGATGACGGCGGCCTTGGAGGCACAGTAGGGCCCCATGTGACCGACCCCGCGGGTGGCGGCGCGGGCGGAGACATTGACGATACGCCCGCCTCCGGAGGCCAGCATTCGGGGCACCACTGCCCGGCAGCAGTAAAGGACGGTGCGGGCGTTGAGGTTCAGCATCAGCTCCCAGTCCTTGTCGGGGGTCTCATGCAGGGGTGGGCCCATGGTAAAGCCCCCGGCGATGTTGGCGAGCACGTCCACCCGACCGAATCGCGCCACCACCCCCGCGGCCATGAATTCCACCGCCTGGGCATTCATCAGGTCGGTGGGGAAGACCTCGGCCTCGCTTCCCGGGGGCAGGTCCCGGCGTGCGGCATCCAGGGCCTCGGGCTTGAGATCCACCAGGGCCAGCCGCGCCCCCTGGGCGGCGAAGGACTGGGCCACCGCCCGCCCCAGGTTGCCGGCGGCGCCGGTGACGACGACGACCCTGGGGCCATCCGATTGGGTGTACGTGTCTGGGGTTGCCATTGGTGATCCTCCCGAGGGCTATCCTGATAGGGTGGTCGCGGTGTGGGTCCGAGCGCCGGCTGCCATTGTACGCCCCTTGGTCGAGGCGGCATCAGCTCCCACACCCGGCCGGTGGAATTCAGACCCGGTCGAGTCCCATCACCGCGGGAGCCCCGCGAAGACAACCACTGATCAAACCAAGGGAGGCCATGATGGAATCTCAACGAACAGGGGGCCGGTTTTGGAGAGGGCCAGGGCTGACGGTGCCGGGTCTCCTCCTGGGGCTCAGCCTGACCCTCCTCGCCGGCTGCCAGGTCCAGATGCGGGAGTCGGATCGGGGACCCTGGCTCGAGGTCCAGCCCGGCGGCACCCTGACCCTGAATCGGCCCATCCCGGTCCCCAGGGATCGGGCGCGGGTCTTCTTCCTGGATGGGCAGCTCCGGCCTGCCGGCGCCAGCCAGGGGCCAAGCTGCGGCATCGAGATCCGCACCATCCCCCGGGACGGCCCTCACGCCATCCCGGCCGGCGCCTTCAGGATTACCCGGATTCAGCCCTATTGGACCCAGGTCGCGGCGCGGGACCCCGCGGGCGCGGAGCGTCTGTGGCTCGCCTCGGCCCCCGGTGGGGGAGGGACCCCTTTGATCCAGGAGGGCTACCACCTCTGGCTCGCGGCCGGCCCCGATCCCGATGTCATGCGGCTCACCTGTCTCGGGATGCTCGATGAGATGTGGCGGGCGCGCCCGCCGACCCTGGACGAGATCCGCGCTGCCTTAGGGGACCTGGCGACCCTGGAGCTCCCCGCGAGCCCCCGCCGCTAAGGTCGGGGACTCATCCTCTTTGATTTGGGTCAGCCCTGTCCACCTTCCCGCTTGATGGACGGGTGACCCTCCGCTAGCCTGCACCGGTTCTCACGGTGCCTCGAGGGCGTCTGCCCCGGGGTTAAACGGGAAGCCGGTGCAGCAGCCCCTTGGGCGCTCATCCCGGCGCTGCCCCCGCAACGGTAGACGAGTCAAGGCGCGGCCAGTTGCCACTGTGGGTCACCACGGGAAGGCGCCGCGCCCTGGGGCCTCCACGCACCGGCCCCGCTCGTGAGTCCGGAGACCGGCCGCGAGACAGACACCGGGGTCGCGGCGGGCGGCCGACCGGGACCGGCCCGCCACTCTCCACCCGGGTCGTCCTCGTCAGCCTCTCCCTCCGAGCTCCCTCCCCTTGACAGTCCGAGCGGGCGGCCCGGGCGCGACCTCTGGAGTGGCTCATGAAATGTTTCCCTGCCCGTGCGCCCGCCTGGGTGCTTGTCATGGCCCTTTGCCCGGCGGCCCAGGCGCAGGATCCCACCGAGCTGGACCCCGTGGTGGTCACCGCCACCCGCACCCCCGAGCCCGAATCGGAGACCCTGGCCTCGGTCACCGTGATCGACCGGGCGGAGATCGAGCGCCGCCAGGCCCGCTCGGTGCCTGACCTGCTGCGGGGTCTGGCCGGCGTCTCCGTCAGTGCCAGCGGCGGCCCGGGCCAGCCGAGCTCGGTGTTTGTCCGCGGCACCGACGCGGACCAGGTGCTCGTTCTCATCGACGGGGTCAAGGTTGGGGCCGCGACCCTGGGCTCGGTCCAGCTCGAGAACCTGCCCGTCGCCCAGATCGAGCGGGTGGAGCTGGTGCGCGGCCCCCGCTCCAGCCTCTATGGCTCCGAGGCCATCGGCGGGGTCATCCAGATCTTCACCCGCAAGGGTGGCGGGGCCCTGACCCCGCGCTTCAGCGTTGGCGCCGGGTCCTATGGGACCGCCACCGGCTCCCTGGGGCTCTCCGGGGGTGGGGACAAGGGCTGGTTCAACTTGGAGGGCAGTCTGGAGCAGACCGACGGCTTCAACGCCTGCGACGGGCAGCCTGACCCCTTCGCCGGCTGCGGCGTCTATGAGCCAGACAGTGACGGCTACCAGAACCGCTCCGTCAGCGCCCGTGGGGGCTATGCCCTGCACGAGCGGGCCGAGATCGACGTCCATTGGCTGCGCACCGACAACGAGGTGGACTTCGACGGCAGCCCCTTCTCGGGCAACAGCGCCCGCTCGGCCCAGCAGGTCCTGGGGGCGAGCGCCCGCCTCAAGCCCCTGGACCCCTGGACCCTGACCCTCGCGGGTGGGCGGTACTGGGACCAGTACCGGGCCTACTTTCAGGAGGCCTTTCTGGACCGCTTCGACACCGAGCGCGACACCCTGTCGCTGCAGAGCGACCTCACCCTGACCCCGGGCCATTTGCTGACCCTGGGGATCGATCACCAGGAGGATCGTGTCGACGGGACCATCGACTACGCGGAGGACTCCCGGGACAACACCGGCCTCTTCGGCCAGTACCAGGGGCGTTGGGGCGGGCTCGACGCCAAGCTCAGCCTGCGCCAGGACGACAACGAGCAGTTTGGCACCCAGGGGACGGGCAGCGCCGCCCTGGGCTACGCGCTCCCGGCTGGGGTTCGGGTCACCGCCTCCTATGGCACCGCCTTCAAGGCCCCGACCTTCAATGACCTCTACTATCCCTTTTTCGGCAACCCGGACCTGGAGCCGGAGCAGTCTCGGAGCGCCGAGCTGGAGGTCTCGGGCCCCCTGCCGGTGGGTATCTGGTCCCTGAGCCTTTACCAGACCGACATCGACGACCTGATCGCCTTCGATCCCTTCACATTCCAGGTAGACAACATCGACCAGGCCCAGATTCGGGGTCTGGAGGCGGCCACGCGGGTCGATCTCGGGGACTGGACCCTGAGAGGGAATCTGACCCTTCTGGATGCTGTGAACAGGTCCGAAGGGCCCAACGACGGTAACCTGCTGCCCCGCCGCCCGGAGCAGAACGTCAACCTCGACCTCGACCGCCGGCTGGGGCGCTGGCTGTTCGGGGGCCGGGTCGACTGGGTAGGACGGCGCTTCGACGACCTGGCGAACCAGGTCCGCCTAGACCCCTACACGCTCATCAGCCTGAGGGCCGAGTACGCCCTGAGCGACGCCCTGCGCCTGCAGGGCCGTATCGACAACCTGCTCGACGAGGACTACGAGACCGCCGCCTTCTACAACCAGCCGGGTCGCGGCTTATACCTCACCCTGCGCTACGAGCCTTAGGCGAGTGGCGGGTGACGAGTAGCGAGGCGGCAGCGCTGAGCGGGTGCCCAAGGGGCCCCTACCCAGCCTTGCCTGGATTGGGCACGCTGCGCCCTCATGAACGCGGTCGATGACCGTCAGGGTCAGGGAGATCCGCCCGAGTAGCCCCGGTTCCCCCTGGGCCCCCTGACCCGGGGTCCTGCCATGAGGGACCAACCCTCTCCGCCATTTTCCGAGCCCATTGCCCCCACGCCACGCCATTGCTGTGGCGCGGCTGTAGGTCGGGCT
>JBLMWY010000277.1:0-3547 GCA_050257475.1 Bdellovibrio bacteriovorus | reverse complement strand
CCTTCCACCAGACCATGCCGCGCACCGCCTACCGCTATGCCATCCCCGAGTATCTGTACAGCGAGTACCGGGTGCGCCGCTACGGCTTCCACGGCACCTCGCACCGCTATGTGGGCGAGCGGGCTGCCGCCTTCCTGGGCCTTCCGTTCGAGAAGTGCAACCTGATCACACTACACCTGGGTAACGGGGCCAGCGCCACCGCCATCCGGGCGGGCAAGAGCATCGACACCTCCATGGGAATGACACCCTTGGAGGGGCTAGTGATGGGCACCCGCTGCGGCGACATAGACCCCGCCATCCACTTCTATCTGTGCAAGAACCTCGGGCTCGACTACACGAACCTTGAGGATCTCCTGAACCGTCAGAGCGGCCTGCTGGGGCTGTGCGGGGTCAACGACATGCGTGAGATCCAGCGCCTGGCGGAGGAGGGGGACGACCGGGCGGAGCTGGCGATCGGCATCACCGCCCACCGGCTCAAGAAGTACATCGGCGCCTATTACGCCGAGCTGGGACGGGTGGATGCCGTCGTCTTCACCGGCGGCATCGGCGAGAACGACGCGGACATGCGCTGCCGCGCCTGCGAGGACCTCGACGGGCTAGGGATCAAGCTCGATGACAGCGCCAACCTGGCCCCGGATCGGGGGGAGCGGCGCATCAGCACCCCCGAGAGCGCGGTCCAGGTGCTGGTCATTCCCACCAACGAGGAGCTGGCCATCGCCCAGCAGGCCCTGGAGGCGGTGCAGGGCGCGGTGCGCGCCTAGCCCTGCCCGCCAGGGGCATGGGCCTCAGGTCAGCGCACGCCCAGGGGCGAGACCCCAAACAGCCAGGCGTGCACGATGCCGATGAAGGCCCCGTAGAGGATCAGGCCCCCAATCACCGCGATCGCGTCATTTGCCTTGCCCGGCGGTGCCATGTGGACCGGTGGTGGGGTGCGGCCCCTGAGCGAGATCCGATCGGCCACGGCCCAGGCCAGAAAGGACCCGAACAGGATCACATCCGCGAGGTTTCCGTTGGCGAGTAGATGGGCGAAGGCCCAGAGCTTCACCGCCGCCAGCATGGGGTGCTTGGCGGCCGTCTGGATGCGACCCGGGAGATAGGCGGCCAGCAGCAGGGGGAAGGCGGGCAGCATGACCAGGAGCGCCACGTGCCGAAGCCAGGTGGGCGGGACCCAGAGAGCCACGGGCTCCTGCCGGGCCAGTCCATAGCCCCAGACGATCAGGACAAACCCCACCAGGCTTGCCACCGAATAGAGTCCCTTCCACGGCACCTCCCCGAGCCGCGCAATGGTGCGCTCGCGCCAGGCCGGAGCGGCCATGCCGAGGGAGTGCACGCCGAGAAAGATCACCAAACCGAGGATCAATGGGCCCATGGAGCTTACCCCTGTGCAGACGGCGGATCGGAGTGGGTATGGGGTGGGGGCGATGGCATCCGTCGCCCCAGCCTGGGACAATGCTACCGGATTGGCCCCGAGCCTGCCGACTGCCGTGGCGCTGGCCCCCTCTTGACACCGGGGCCGCTCGGGGCGGCCCCCTGCAGCGAGCGGAATACCCTGGATACCCTGATCGAAGCGCGCGACCTGGTGCGGACCTTCCCCGGCGTACGGGCCGTGGATGGAGTGAGCTTCGCCGTGGCTCCCGGGCGCTGCTTCGGGCTCCTGGGCCCCAACGGCGCGGGTAAGACCACCACCCTGGAGATGCTGGAGGGGATCCAGCGGCCGGATGGGGGTGAGGTCCTGTACCGCGGCCGGTCCCTGGATCGGGCCTATCGGGAATCCATCGGCATCCAGTTCCAGGCGACGGCGCTGCAGGACTTTCAGACCGTCGCGGAGTCCCTGACCCTGTTCGCCAGTCTCTACCGGCACCAAGCGGACCCCAATGAGCTGGTCCGGCTGTGCAATCTGGGTGAGATCTTGGGGCGGGATACCCGCACGCTCTCGGGCGGTCAGCGCCAACGCCTGCTGTTGGCCATCGCCCTGGTCAACGATCCGGAGCTGGTCTTTCTCGACGAGCCGACGACGGGTCTCGATCCCCAGTCGAGGCGCAACTTCTGGAGCCTGATCGAGACGGTGCGCGCCCGCGGGGCCACCGTGATCCTGACCACCCACTACATGGAGGAGGCGGAGCGTCTGTGCGACGAGATCGCCATCGTCGACCGGGGCCGGATCATCGCCCAGGGCGAGCCGAGCCGCCTGGTGCGCGAGCATTTTCCCGCCACCGTCATCCGCTTGCCCGCGGCGGCTTGGCCCGAAGCCCTGCCCCTACCGGCGGGTACGGTGCGCCGGGACGGCCAGATTGAGCTCTTCACCGAGGAGGTCGCCCCCGTCCTCAAGGAGCTCGAGCGGGTTGGCGCCCAGATCCAGGATCTTCGGGTCTCCACCCCGAACCTGGAGGACCTGTTCCTGATGCTCACCGGACACGCCCTGCGCGCCTGAGGCGCGGGCCCGAATTAGGGACCCTGATCCATGTGGCGTCGCATCCTCGCCATCCTTGTCGCCCGCAACCGGGAGTTCTATCGCGATCGGGCCGGTCTCGGCTGGAACATCTTCATGCCGATCCTGATGGTGCTGGCCTTCGCCTTCATCTTCAGCGGCGAGCCGGAGGATCAGCTCAAGATCGGGGTGGTGACCGCGGACGGTGCCCCGCCGGGGACCGGTCCGGGCCTGCTCGCGCTGGACTATGTCCGATTCGTCCCCTTTGGAGAACCCCAGGCGGCGATCCAGAAGGTGGAGCGCCATCAGCTCGACCTGCTGGTGGACCTGCGGCAGAGGCCCCTGGTCTACTGGGTCAACCGAGAGTCGCCCAAGGGCTATGTGGCGGAGCGGCTGCTGCTTTGGGCAGAGCAGCAGGACGCCGGGGCCGGCGGGCAGGAGCAGCCGGCCCGAGTCGAGCGCCGAACCCTGAGCGGGACCGCCGTGCGCTACGCGGACTGGGTGCTGCCCGGAGTGCTGGCCATGAACGTCATGTTCTCAAGCCTCTGGGGCGTGGGTTGGGTGATCGTGCGCTACCGCAAGAACGGGGTGCTGCGGCGTCTCAAGGCGACCCCGCTTAGCCCCTTCGAGTTCCTCGCCGCCCAGGTGCTCTCCCGACTCCTGGTGGTGATGGGCGCGAGCGTGACGGTCTATGCCGGGGCGGCCCTGCTGCTGGACTTTCCCATGCGCGGGTCCTACCCGGCGCTGGCGCTGATCTACGTGGCGGGTGCCCTGTGTCTGATCAGCCTGGGCCTCATCGTCTCGGCGCGGCTGCGCACCGAGGAGCTCGCCGATGGGATCCTGAACCTGATCTCCTGGCCCCTGCTCTTGCTCTCGGGGGTCTGGTTCTCCATGGAGGGTACCAGCAGGGCGGCCCAGGCCCTCTCCCAGCTGTCACCCTTGACCCACCTGGTGGACGCCGCCCGCCGCATCATGATCGACGGGGCTGGGCTGCTCGACGTGGTGCCGGAGATTCTGCTGCTGCTTGGCCTGGCCCTCGCCTTCCTGGCCCTGGCGGCCAGGCTGTTTCGCTGGGAGTAGGGGCCGGGTGCGGATAGCCCGCGGCCGGCCCCGCGGGGG
>JBLMWY010000276.1:0-2733 GCA_050257475.1 Bdellovibrio bacteriovorus | reverse complement strand
TCAAGGTGACGGTCTCGGGCTTTTCGAAGCCCTCGGGGGTGAAACGGGGCCGCAGCCCCCGGCCGTGCTCCTCCCGGATGCTCACGCGGGGGTCCAGCAGCCGCTCGCCACGCACCAGCTTGAGAAGAGGGGTCTGACGCGTGCGGTGACCCTTGAGGTCGAAACCGCCCCAGGCCAGCATGTCCATCAGGTCCGTGACCGCCGCCGGGGCCAGAAAGGCCCGGTAGCGGCCCGGGTCGAGCGTTCGGGCCGGGCGGGCCAGCACCCCGAGCCCCTGGCGCATGGCCTCGACCTTGGCGGGCAGGACGGCGGGGTCCCAGGCGAGCCCGGCGTAGCCGGCCTTCACCGCCCGGTCGCCGGAGAGATGGGCGCTCCAGTCCAGGTTGAAGCTCTGGGAGTGGTGCCAATGGCGGTGCCCGATTGAGCTGGCGAGCCCCTCGGCGATCGCGCCGGAGGCCCAGATGCCGACCAGGTCCAGGCCTTCGGCCTTGTCGATCAGCGCACCGATGGCCTCGCGGGCGTCGGGTGGGGTCTCCCCCACGCGGGTGTCGCTGCTCCAGGGGGCCTCCGACACATGGAGATAGGGGTCCTCGGGCAGGTGGGGGAGGCGCTCGCGCAACCGGACGAGTAGGTGCCGGGCCCGGGCGAGGTCCTGATCCGGGTCGCCGGTCAGGTCGAGGCTCCCCTCCGTCTGCCGGGCGCCCTGGATCAGGGTAAGGCCAAGGGCGGCGCTCTGCACCGATCCGGCCTGGCGGATGCGGTTCTGGTTGAGGCGCACGAAGTCCGAGGCCTCGGCGGAGACCGAGCAGAAGAGCCGCTCCTCACCGGTGAGCCCGCTGCTCAGTCGGTCGGCGAGGTCGAAGAAGGGCTCGGGCCTCATTCCCCACCCCCGAAGCAGGCGACGTCCCGGAACAGGCAGGGCGGCGCCGCATGTCCCACGTAGACCGCCTGGTTGGGCTCCCCCTTGCCGCAGTTCTGCACCCCGCGCACCTCCAGGGTCTTCGGTCCCCCGACCCCGTCCAGGTTACGCCAGAACTCCGCCGAGATGCCCCGGTAGCCCGGGTTGCGTACCAGGCCCTTGAGCTCGCCATCCTCGATCAGGCGGCCCAGCTCGCAGCCGAACTGGAACTTGTTGCGGCTGTCGTCGATGGACCAGGAGCGGTTGGTGTCCATGAGCACGCCGCGCTCCACCCGTGCGATCAGGTCCGCCAGGGTCTGCCCGCCGGGATCGGGCTCCAGGTTGATGTTGGCCATGCGGTCGATAGGGGGGCGGTCCCAGCTACAGGCGCGGGCATTGGCGGTGCCCGGCAGCCCGGAGCGGGCCTGTGACAGCCGCCCACCCAGGGGGCGCTCCAGGATGCCGGCGCGGATCAGGTGCTCGCGCCTGGCGGGTGTCCCCTCATCGTCCGCCACCGCAGAGGCCAGCTCGCCGGGGGTGCCGGGGTCGAAGGTGACGTTGAGGAGCTGGGATCCGTAGCGGTAAGTGCCGAACATCTCGGGGGTCACGAAGCTGGTGCCGGCGTAGTTGCGCTCATCGCCCAGGATGCGGTCGAGCTCCAGGGGGTGGCCGATGCTCTCGTGGATCTGGAGCACCATCTGGCTCGGCAGCAGGACGAGATCCATGCGCCCCTCGGGACACTCGGGCGCCTCCAGCAGGGCGATAGCCTCCTCCGCCACCCGGGGCGCGTCTCCCACCAGGTCGGCGGCGGCGAGGCGCTCCAGGCCACCCTGCTGGGGCCAATCCGAGCCGCCCCCGTGGCGGCGCTGGGTCTGGCTGCCCGCATTGGCGACCGCGACCAGACCGGGTGTCACATAGTCCAGGACCTGGGCGATGCGCCCGCCCCCGGAGGTGATGAGCAGCTGGCTGACCCGCCGGTAGGCGAGCCAGGCGGCCGAGTCGACGATCCGCTCATCGATGGCCAGGGCCTGGTTGGCCGCCTGGAGCAGTCCGAGCTTGTCGGTGAGCGGCAGGTCCTCCCAGGGCCGGATCGTCGGCGAGCGGTACTCCGCCCGCAGCGCGCTCCTGGGGTAGAGGGCGGCGTCGAAGAGCCCGAGCCGGGCATGGGCCTCGGCCCAGCCCAGGGCCTGGTCGGCGGCCGCCCGCAGGCCAGCGGGGCTGAGATCGCTGGTGGCGCCATAGCCGACGCCACGGCCACTGACCACCGTCACCATGGCCCCCAGAGAGGAGCCCAGGGCGCTCGGCTCCACCACCCCCTGGCGGACGCTCAGGTGGTCGGACTCCTCGGCGACCAGGCGGAGCGTCCAGTAGTCGCAGGCGGGGGCTTGGGCGGCGAAACGGTCGGCGATGGGGAGGAGCTGTTCCATGGGGCCTGGTTGGAAAGCGGTCGGGGCTAGATTTCGGAAATTGGGCGCAGCAACTGCCGCGATCAAGATTGCCCAGAGATTGGTCCGCGAAGAGCGCGAAAATGCGAAGAACGCGAAGCGATCTCTTGGGTGGAGCGGTCTGAAACCTGCCTGGGCGGGTGCTCGGAAGTCTTGCCAAAAGATCACCAACGATCAGAAATCATTCGCGTTTATTCGCGGACCCAAATTTCTTTTGCGACCAGGCCCGATGCGTGGCCGTGGTACCATCCGCGTCCATGCTGACCTATCCCGCCATCGACCCCATCGCCTTCGGCCTCGGACCCCTGCAGGTCCATTGGTACGGGCTCATGTACCTGGTGGGCTTCGCCATCGCCTGGGGCCTGGGGCGCTGGCGCGCCTCCCGGCCCG
>JBLMWY010000275.1:0-4211 GCA_050257475.1 Bdellovibrio bacteriovorus | reverse complement strand
GCCCTCCAGGCCTATTACGTCCATGAGGTCGAGGAGGTGATCGAGCACCTCGAAGGGATCTCGGAGGAGGACGGGATCGCGATCAGCAACCTGGTCAAATCTAATCTGGTCCCTGCCTTCGAGGCGTTGGAAAGCGCGGTCGAAGTGGGTGACCAGGCGCGGATCAACGAGGCCTACGAGACCCTGATCGGCGCCTGCAATAACTGCCATAAGGCCGCGAACCGACCCTACATCCACATCGAGCGCCGAGCCGATAATCCGTACCTGCAAGATTTCGCCCCATCGCCCTGATGACGCGACGCCCAGCCGAACGCCATGGTGGCCTGGAGCCGCGACCACTCGTCGTCCGGCTCCTGCCACCCGGGGGGCTCCAAAGGCCGGCGCCCAAGGTTGCGCCAACAATCAGAAGCGGGTATATTTCCGGGCCTCAGTTGCGGGGTGGAGCAGTCTGGCAGCTCGTCGGGCTCATAACCCGAAGGTCGTAGGTTCAAATCCTGCCCCCGCTACCAACACGCGAGAGCCCAGCCATCCGAGAGGGTGCTGGGCTTTTCGTTTGGGTTCCGCGGCCTCCCCGGGCACGGCGGGCCCTCGCACCGTGCGGGTCGGCACCGAACTCCGCTATCATTCGGCCGTGCCCCGATCATCCACGCTCGATCCCCGCTACCCCAGGGCCCGTCGAATCCGCGGTCCTCGGTCGGTAACCGTTGGGCCCGTTGAGCCAACGTGCTAGAGCTGCTCTTCCTCCTGCTGCCCCTCGCCGCCGCCTCCGGTTGGTGGCTTGCCCGGCGGGATGTCGCCGCGCGTGGCCCTGGCGCCCCCGGGGCCACGCCCGCCCTGTTCCGCGGCCTCAACTACCTGCTCAACGAACAGCCCGACAAGGCCATCGACGTCTTGGTTGAGCTGGCGGAGGTGGACGGGGACCCGGCCGAGATCCATCTCGCCCTCGGTGGTCTGTTTCGGCGTCGCGGCGAGGTGGACAAGGCCATCCGCATCCATCAGAACCTGATCGCGCGCGACAACCTGAGCCGCGAGCAGCGGGGCTTCGCCCTGTTTGAGCTCGCCCAGGACTACATGGGGGCCGGTCTCCTGGACCGCGCCGAGCTGCTGTTCCAGGAGGTCATCGAGCACGACGTCCATCGGGAGCAGGCCCTGCGGGGCCTGCTCGACATCTATCAGCAGGAGCGGGACTGGCCGAAGTGCCTGGAGGTGGCCGAGCGCCTCAAGCCCCTGAGCGACAGGCCCATGGGCGTGGAGATCGCTCACTACCACTGCGAACTGGCCGAGGAGGCGCGCCGGGAAGGCGACACGGGCAAGGCGCGCAGGCACCTGGCGCGGGCCCAGCAGGCCGATCCCACCGGGGTGCGCGCCACCCTGCTCGAGGGCCAGATGGCCCTGGGGGCCGGGGAGCCCCAGCGCGCGCTCGATCTCTTCCTGCGCGTGGCAGACCAGGGGGCCCCCTACTTGCCAGAGCTCCTGCCAGAGCTGGTCCAGGCCCTGGCCGCCCTCGGTCAGGCCGAGACGCCCGTGCTGGAATCCCTGGCGGCCAGGCACCCCTCACCGCCCCTGATGCTATGCCTCGCGCGGGCCATACGGCGGGAGCGCGGCCCCGCCGCCGCCATCGCGACCCTGACGGACTACCTGGCCCGCCATGCGGACCTCGCGGCCCTGGAGTGTCTGCTGGCCCTACAGGCCGAGGAGTCGGCCGTCGGGGCCGGGCCCACGGAGCACGACCGGGTCGTGCACCAGGTGGTGCGCTATCTGCTTGCGCGCCAGTCGCCCTATCACTGCCTCCATTGCGGCTTCCAGGCGCGCACCCTGCACTGGCAGTGTCCGAGCTGCAAGCGCTGGGGCTCGGTGCAACCCCTCCAGCCGGAGTCGATCCCCGGCGACGAGGTGCTGCAGGGACCGCGCCTCGCCTGACAAACCAGACGACCGCGCCATCGCTGAGCCATGATCACCCCCCCGCAGACACCACTGATCGTCGCCCTCGACTTCCCGGGCGAGGGCGAGGCCCTGGACCTGGTGGACCGCCTCGACCCGGTCCGTTGCCGGCTGAAGGTCGGCAAGGAGCTCTTCACCCGCTGCGGCCCGGATCTCGTGCGGACGCTGCAGGCGCGCGGCTTCGAGGTCTTTCTGGATCTCAAGTTCCACGACATCCCCAACACCGTGGCCGCCGCCTGCGCGGCGGCGGCGGACCTGGGGGTGTGGATGGTCAACCTGCATTGCTCCGGGGGCGAGCGCATGATCGCCGCGGCCCGGGAGCGCCTGGAGCGCTGCGCCCACAGGCCCCTGCTGACCGGTGTCACCGTGCTGACCAGCCTGGACGCCGCGGATCTGGCGGCGGTCGGCTGCCCGGGGGATCCCGCCGAGCGGGTGCTGCGGCTCGCGGAGCTGGGCCGGCGTGCCGGCCTCGATGGGGTCGTCTGCTCCCCGCTGGAGGCCGCGGCAGTGCGCGCCGCCTGCGGTGCCGGCTACCTCCTGGTCACACCGGGGGTGCGCCCCGCGGAGGCCGGTGCCGGCGATCAGAAGCGGGTGATGACGCCCGGGCAGGCCCTGGCCCAGGGCGCCGACTATCTCGTCATGGGCCGCCCCATCACCGCCGCCCCGGACCCCCTGGCGGCCCTCGATGCCATAGAACAATCACTCGGCGGGTCCTGACCCGATCCGCGTTCACTCAACCTGGAGAGAAGCACGATGGCAACCATCCGTAAGGCGGTGTTCCCGGTCGCCGGACTCGGCACCCGCTTCCTGCCCGCCACCAAGGCCAGCCCCAAGGAGATGCTGCCCATCGTGGACAAGCCCCTGATCCAATATGCCGCCGAGGAGGCGGAGGCGGCCGGCGCGGACCAGCTCATCTTCATCACCGGCCGCTCCAAGCGCTCCATCGAGGACCACTTCGACAAGGCCTACGAGCTGGAATCGGAGCTCGAGAGCGCCGGAAAGGCAAAGCTCCTGGGCATCGTCCGCAGCGTACTGCCCCCGGACACGACCTGCGTCTATGTGCGCCAGGCGGAGCCCCGCGGGCTGGGGCACGCGGTGCTGTGCTCCAAGTCGGTCGTGGGCAATGAGCCCTTCTTCGTGCTCCTCGCGGACGACCTCATCCGCAACGACGGCGGCGCGGGCGCCGTGGCCCAGATGGCGGAGGTCTACGAGCGTTACGGCTGCAGCGTGCTGGCGGTCCAGGAGGTCCCGCGGGAGGAGACCAGGCAGTACGGCATCGTCCAGGTCGAGCCTGGGTTTGAGGGGGAGCTGCGGGTGACCTCCATGGTGGAGAAGCCGGACCCGTCGGTGGCCCCGTCAAACCTGGCCGTCGTGGGCCGCTATCTGCTCACGCCGCGCATCTTCGAGAAGCTGGAGCAGACTGACCCGGGCGCCGGCGGCGAGATCCAGCTCACCGATGCGATCGCCGCCCTGCTCAAGGATGAGCCGGTCATCGCCTACCCCTTCGAGGGCAAGCGCTACGACTGCGGCAGCAAGCTCGGCTATCTGGAGGCCACGGTAGAGCTGGCCCTAGCCCACCCCGAGCTTGGCGAGTCCTTCGGGGCCTACCTACGCCAGCTCTGCGGCTGACCAGGGACAAGAGACGGTCGTTGGCGGCCCCTCAGGCCGCCAACCCCTTGCCCTGGAGCTCTTTGATGCGGTCGCGCACGGCGGCCGCCTTCTCGAACTCCAGGTCCTTGGCGTAGCCGTACATCTCCTTCTCCAGGGCCTTGATCTTGCGCGCCATCTGCGCGGGGGTCAGGCTGGCGTACTCGGCGGTCTCTTCCGCCACCCGGGCGAATTCCCTGGCCGATTTGGGTCCGCCAGGGATGCTGGCCTCCATGATGTCGGCGATGGCCTTGCGGATGGTCTGGGGGGTGATGCCATGGTCGGCGTTGAACTGGATCTGCTTGGCGCGGCGGCGCTCGGTCTCGCCGATGGCCCTTTCCATGGAGCCAGTGATGGTGTCGGCGTAGAGGATGGCCTTGCCGTTGGCGTTGCGGGCGGCGCGGCCGATGGTCTGGATCAGGGAGCCCTCGGAGCGCAGGAAGCCCTCCTTGTCGGCGTCGAGGATGGCCACCAGGGAGACCTCGGGCATGTCCAGGCCCTCGCGCAGCAGGTTGATGCCCACCAGGACGTCGTAGATCCCCAGGCGGAGGTCGCGCAGGATGGCAACGCGCTCGAGCGTGTCCACCTCGGAATGCAGGTACTGGACCTTGACGCCGAGCTCC
>JBLMWY010000274.1:0-3102 GCA_050257475.1 Bdellovibrio bacteriovorus | reverse complement strand
TGGAGTCCCTTCAGCAGGCGCTGGAAGTCCTCGGGGCTGAAGTAGGTCCCGGCGATGATGGTCTCGCCCTCGGGGGTCAGGATACTGGTCATGGGCCAGCCACCGTGGCCCGCCAGGAGCTCGACCGCGGTCATGTAGACTTGATCCAGGTCCGGGCGCACCTCCCGGTCCACCTTGATGGCGATGAAGTGACGGTTGAGAAGCTCAGCGATCCCCAGATCCTCGAAGCTCTCCCGCTCCATCACATGACACCAGTAACAGGTTGAATAACCGATGGAGAGCAGCACCGGCTTGCCCTCGGCGCGGGCTCGGTCAAAGGCCTCGGGGCCCCAGGGATACCAATCCACCGGGTTGTGGGCGTGCTGGATGAGGTAGGGGGAATCCTCCAGGATCAACCGGTTCGTGAAGCGGGGCCGTCCATCGGGGAGCAGGTGCTCGGTGCGAGGCTGGTAGTCTGAACCCTTGGCCACGAGGGCGGCGCCGAGCCGCTGCTCCAGCTCCGGCGGGCGCGGGGGCACGCCTGCCGTCTCATCGGCGGCCCTGCCGGGGTGCTGGCACAACCCCCAGAGGACGCCAAGCAGGACCGCAAACCGGGCGATGACCGTCGCGCGCATCTGTCTAGCCTGGTCGGTCCGGGGCGTCGGCGCAACCCGGATCCTGAAGGGGATGCCCTCGGAGGACGTGGCTCCGGTGGTCGGCGGGGACCGATTGTCCGGTTACCACAGCGGCGTTTGCCCTAGAATCCGCCGGCCAGCCATCCGCCAGCCGTACCCACCGCTCCCATGTCCGAGGACCCACCAGACCACGACTGCATCCGCCTGCGGGGCGTGCGCCAGAACAACCTGAAGGACCTGGACCTGGACCTGCCCCTGGGGGAGCTGATCGTCATCACGGGGGTCTCGGGGTCGGGCAAATCGTCGCTCGCCTTCGATACCGTCTACGCGGAGGGGCAGCGGCGCTACGTGGAGACCTTCTCCCCCTACGCCCGCCAGTTCCTGGACCGCATGGACCGCCCGGCGGCGGACCGCATCGAAGGGATACCACCGGCCATCGCCATCGACCAGACCAACCCGGTGCGCACCTCCCGCTCCACCGTGGGGACCATGACGGAGCTGGCCGACTACCTCAAGCTGCTGTTCGCCCGGGCCGCTCGGCTCTTCTGCCGCGGCTGCGGCCGGGAGGTGCGGCGGGATACGCCTGAGACCATCTGGGGCGCGCTGACCGGAGAGACGGCGTCGGACCGGGCCCGAGTCCTGATCGCCTTCGAGGTGACGGTGCCGGAGTCCCTCGACGCGGAGCAGGTGAAGGTGCTCCTCGCCCAGCAGGGCTATGTGCGGCTCCTGGTGGACCAAGGGCCGGTGCTCAGGGTGATCCAGGACCGGCTGCGGCTCACCGAGGAGAATCGGGGCCGGGCCCTGGAGGCCCTGGAGACCGCCTTGGCGCGGGGTCACGGCCGCCTGTTGGTGTACCCCCTGGGGGAGGACCGGGAGCCGGGCCAACCCCGGCGCTTCTCGGCAGACCTGCACTGCCCGGAGTGCGACATCGCCTATCGGGACCCGGTCCCCAACCTCTTCTCCTTCAACTCGCCGCTCGGGGCCTGCGAGACCTGCCGGGGCTTCGGGCGGGTGATCGGGGTGGACTGGGGCCTGGTGGTACCGGACCCTTCGAAGTCCCTGATCGAGGGGGCCATCAAGCCCATCCAGTCGGACAGCTACTCGGAGGTCCAGGAGGACCTCATGGGCTTCGCTCACCGGCGCGGCATCCCGACGGATGTCCCCTGGCGGGACCTCCCGGAGGCGGACCGCCGCTGGGTCCTGGAGGGCGAGGGGGAGTGGGAGACGGGGGTCTGGTACGGCATCCGCCGCTTCTTCGACTGGCTGGAAGGACGGGCCTACAAGATGCACGTGCGGGTGCTGCTGTCCCGCTACCGGTCCTACGACGCCTGCCCGGCCTGCAACGGGGCCAGATTGAAGGATGAGGCCCTGGATTGGCGGTTGGTTTCCGAAGAAGGGTCGAGGGCCGAGGGCCAAGGGCCTAGGGGGGATAGGCCCGGGCTGGGGCGCTTTCGGCACGGGCGGGTGACCGTGTCGGATGGCGCCTGGGCGGCCCTGCCGGGGCTCAATCTGCCGGACCTGATGGGGCTTCCGCTGGACCGCTGTCTGGAGGTCTTCGAGGGGCTGCAGCTCAGCGGGGGGCTGGACCAGGCCCTGGACCTGCCCCTGACCGAGATCCGCTCGCGCCTGCGCTATCTGTGTGAGGTGGGCCTGCCTTATCTGACCTTGGACCGCCAGTCCCGCACCCTCTCGGGGGGCGAGGTGCAGCGCATCAACCTGACCACGGCGCTCGGCACCTCACTGGTCAACACCCTGTTCGTGCTGGACGAGCCGAGCATCGGGCTGCATCCCCGGGATCTGGGGCGCATCGTTGGGGTCCTGCACCGGCTGCGGGACCAGGGCAACTCCCTCCTGGTGGTGGAGCACGACCCCCAGGTGATCCGGGCGGCGGACCGCCTCATCGACATCGGGCCTGGGCCAGGGGAGCACGGCGGCCGGGTGATCTTCGCCGGCACCCCGGGCGAGATCCTGGAGGCAGAGGGGTCGGTCACCGGCGACTACCTGGCTGGCCGGCGGCGCGTGGCCGAGCCCCGGACCCCGGGGCCCCGAGGGCCAGCGACGCGTCGCATCTACCTGCGGGGGGCCCGGGCCCACAACCTCAAGGGGATCGACCTGGAGATCCCCCTGGGCCGGCTGGTGGTGGTGACCGGGGTCTCGGGCTCCGGCAAGTCCACCCTGATCCAGGACGTCCTCTATCGGGCCCTGTGCCAACTCAAGGGCCACCCCGAGGAGCCGCCGGGCGACCATGAGGGGATCGAGGGTGATGGGCTCATCCTGGATGTGTCCCTGCTGGACCAGGCCCCCATCGGGCGCAGCTCGCGGTCCAACCCGGCGAGCTATGTCGGCGCCTTCGACCTGATCCGTAAACGCTTCGCCCGGCTCCCCGCCGCGAAGGACAAGGGCTACACGGCAGGCACCTTCAGCTTCAACTCGGGCAACGGGCGCTGCCCCACCTGCGGGGGCAACGGCTTCGAGCATGTGGAGATGC
>JBLMWY010000273.1:0-3050 GCA_050257475.1 Bdellovibrio bacteriovorus | reverse complement strand
CGGGTCGCGAGGAACTCCCGGCGGGCCCGGATGCGGGCAAGCGAATCGCCCGCATCGCCGCACAGCCAGGGGGGGCGCTCGATGATGCGCCCCTTCACGGCCTGGACCAGGAGCTTGAGCTGATCCAGCCGGTCCCGGGGGCCGAGAAACATATAGCAACGCTCCTGCTCCCAGGGGACGCTGCGGGGGACGGCCCAATCGGGTAGATTGAGCTCCGCCTCTCGCGGCAGGATGGCGCAGAAGGTGCCAAGGACGGGGCCGCTGCGGGCTACCGCTCCGAAGTCCAGGGGGCTCTCGGCGATCTTCTCGATGATCTGGGCCAGCCATTTGAGCTGCGTCAGCTCCTCTTCGCAGCCCTGCAGGGTGTCGATCAGGGGGTCCGCCTCGCCTCGCCAGTCCCCGATTCGGGCCAGGGCCCGACCCAGCACGATGCCGGGGGCCTCGACCAGCGCCCGTCGGTAGAGCCGGCCCCGCGCCCAGTAGCGGCCATAGCGCTGGGCCAGGGCCTGATACTCCGCCAGCCGGTCCGCGAGATGTTGCACCGGCAGCTCGTTGGTCGCGCTCGGGCGGACCTCGATCTCGATTGCCCCGGTGGTGGCTAGGGCGGTGACCGTGTGCACACTCTCGGCGCAGGGGCACAGCACCTCGAACCAGCGGGTGGAGGCGGGTCTCAGCATCAGGCCGGCTCCCCGCCGGGGGCCCCCGGCGAGTAGACGCAGCGACGCACCAGCTCGCCCCGTAACCGCTCCAGATCGAGCAGGATCAGGGCAAGGTAGAGGAAGACGGTAAGGGGTTGCAGGGGGTGTTGGTGGAAGCGCAGCCGCAACCGCTCCCGCAGCGTCTGTCGCAGGCCCCAGGCGGCGTCCGGGCTGCTCCGGCGGAACACCGCGAGGTGCGCCCTCAGGTCGCGGCTGAAGAGCTCCAGTTGGCGCGTTGTCCCGCGTCGGAGGGTCGGCAGGCGGCTCTGCCACGCGTTCACCCAGCGAGACAGCACCTGCTCGGCGTCGCCCTCGCTCACGAGCACCGTCAGCCCTCGGCGTTCCAGGGCGTCGGCGGAGGCGACGCCGTCGTCATCCAGGAGCTCGGCGAGCCGCGGGTCCTGGGCGAGCCAGCGGGGCAGTGGAGCCGTCCGGGCGAGCTGCTCGAGGACCGCAAGGAAGGGAAGCCACGCGATCCAGGCGACCGATGGGCGCCAGGCACCAGGGACCCAAGCGGCCACCTCCTGCACCTGCTCCCACGCCAGGGCCCGCAGCCCCCGCTCCACATCATGGGCGCCGCTCAGCGCGGAGAAGCCCTTCACCCAGGGTCGCATGGGGCCCACCCGGGCGTCTTCGAGATAGGCCCCAAGGGTTCGGGCCCCAGCCAGCCGTTGCCACTCGGTCTCTGTCGGCAAGGCCGCGTAGCGCGCCTGGACCCGCGCCTGGGGATAGGCAAAGTCCAGGGCGCCAATCATGATATGGTCCCGGATCGGGCGTCGGGGCGGAGGATCTCGGCGACCAGGGCCTCGATGGCGCGATCGAGGCGCTTCAGGGCCTCGCCCTCCAGGGCTCCCTGCTCTGCCTCGGTCCCGGCGGTCAGCAGCTCCGCCAGGGCGCGCTCAACACCGGCATCGGCGATCCGGTGCGCGCGGCGCACCCGCCGGTCTGCGCGGGAGGCGATGTACCGGGCTTGCTCCTCGGCCGCTGCAAGAATGGCGGCCGCTTGCTTGCGGCACCCCTCCACCTCTTCCCGGGCCCTGGCCTCGGCCGCGAGCACCCGATTAAATGCCCCGTCGGCCCGGTTCGAGTCGCCGTCGTGGGTCTGCCTGGCCATGATGAGCGCGCCATCCGCAACCAAACTTCGGTGGAGGAGGGGGCCGGGGGCAGGGCAAGGTGGGACCTCACCGCGGCCAGCGCCGGTACCCCTTCCGCGCGTGGTCGATAAGCATTCGTTTAAATTCTACCAGGCATCCTGGCTTCGGCGGCCCGGGCCACAGCGTTCACTTGACGCCGGTCAAGGCTCGGCGCGAATCCGGCGGCCGCCCGCGGAGCGGCCCTCAGCCGGCACTCTCGGGCTCGGTGGATGGATGCCGTGGCCAGGCGGTGAGGATCGCCTGCACCAGGGTCGCAAGCGGAATGGCGAAGAAGACCCCCCAGAAGCCCCAGATTCCCCCGAACACCAGAATGGCAACGATGATGGCCACCGGATGCAGATTCACCACCTCGGAGAACAACAGGGGGACCAGGACATTTCCGTCCAGGGCCTGAATGATGAAATAGGCGGTCGCGAGCCAGGCGAATTGGGAGGACCAGCCCCACTGGAACCAGGCCACCAGCAGCACCGGGATGGTCACCAGGGTGGCGCCGATATAGGGGACTATGACCGAGAGGCCCACCAAAAGGGCCAGCAGCATGGCGTAGCGCAGGCCGAACAGCGCAAAGGTCGTATAGCTGAACGCCCAGATGATCAGGATCTCCCAGAACTTGCCCCGGACATAGTTGGAGATCTGGCGATCCACGTCGGCCCAGACGGTGCCGGCGATGCCCCGGTACCTGGGCATGTAGCCCTTGAACCAGTCGACGATCAATTCCTTGTCCTTCAGAAAGAAGAAGACCAGGAGTGGCATCAGGATCATGTACACAAGGATGGTGATGATGCCCACCACACTCGCCACCGACCAAGACAGCACCCGCTGACCGAAGGACAGGACCTCAGAGCGGATGGCGGCGATGAGCTCGGCGATCTGGTCGGCTGTGACCAGCTCCGGATACCGCCCCGGCAGATCCGTCAGGACCTTGGTCCCCTCGGTGATCATGGCCGGAAGCTGCTGCACCAGCTCCGTGACCTGACGCGAGGCCAGGGGTAGGACCCCGAACAGGACCAGCGCCACGAACAGGAGGAAGCTCACATAGACCAGGAGCACGCTCGGCAGGCGCGGCCAGCCCAAACCCTGGAGTGAGCCCACCAGCCCTTCCAGCAAATAGGCGATGACGATGCTGGCCAGCACCGGGGCCAGCATGTTCCCCATGGTGAGGACCACGGCGAACACCCCCACCACCAGCACGGTGAGG
>JBLMWY010000272.1:0-6691 GCA_050257475.1 Bdellovibrio bacteriovorus | reverse complement strand
CGGGGGTGGCCGCGTCCCGGGCCTCGCCCTGGGGTTGACTGGTCTCGCCTGAGATCAGGAAGGGGCCCAGGGCCGCGATCCCGAGCAAGAGGATGAGCAAGGCCCCGAGGGCCAAGAAGGTGCGCCTCAGCATCGCGTCGGTTTCCAGTGTTGACTCGCCAAGGTCCTCCCGTGCCGTTGGGCAGGGAGACCGCCGCAACCATACCGCAGGAGGACCCAAAATGGACGAAGGCCCATCGAAAGGGCTCCATGATGTCCGCCTGATGAGCCATGACCGGCGCCTGCAGGGCCGGCCGCGCCTGTGCAGCGACTGCGGCCTGTGCGACAGCTTCCTGCGCCCCCGCATGGCCGAGACCTGTCTCTTCGTGCGCAATCGGGCCGAGGAGATCGAGATTCGACTGCACGGGCGCCGACGCCGGCCGGGGGATGAGCTGCCCTTCGGCATCTTCCGGGAGATGGCCGTGATGCGCCTGCGCCGTCCGGTGCCGGGTGCCCAGTGGACGGGGATGGTGACCACCCTGGCCACACGCCTCCTGGAGCGCGGCGAGGTGGAGGCGGTGATCCTCACCGGGACCAATCCCGGGACCCGTTTCGAGCCCAGGCCGGTCTTGGCGCGTATCCCCGAGGAGGTGCGGGCGTGCGCCGGAAACAAGCCCAGCCTCTCACCCAATCTGGGCCTGCTGGATCAGGTGCGGGAGTTGGGGATCCGCCGCCTGGCGGTGGTCGGTACCGGCTGTCAGGTGCAGATCCTGCGCCAGGCGGAGCCGGAGCTGGGCCTCGAGCGGCTGGACCTGATCGGGCTCCCCTGCAGCGACAATGTGACCTACGCGGACCAGCAGCTCTTCCTCTCCACCATCTCCCGCTCTCCCCAGACCGTGGTCCATTATGAGTTCATGCAGGACTTCAGCCTGTGGCTCAACCACGAGGACGGGCACCGGGAGCGGGTGGACTACATCGACTTCCCCATGGACCGGCTCCAGGGCATCTTCCCCTCGGCGTGCCTCTCCTGCTTCGACTATCCGAACACACTCTCCGACATCACCATCGGCTACCTGGGGGCGCCGCTTGGCTGGCAGTGGGTGCTGGCGCGCACCGCCCGGGGCCAGGAGCTGCTGGACCTGCTGCGCCCCGAGCTGGAGGTCCAGCCCCTCTCCGAGGGCGGCGACCGCACCCGCGGCATGCCGCGCTTCATCCAGATGCTCGCCCGTCGTCCAGCCCGGCCGCCCTGGTTGGTGCGCCGGCTCATCGCCTTCCTGCAGCGCCGGAGAGGACCCAAGGGTCTGGAGTTCGCCCGGGCCATCATCGAGATGAAGCTGCTGCGCAACCTCACCCACGTGCGGGAGAAGTTTCCCGCCAGCGAGGCCCGCATCGTCCCCGCCCACGTCTACGAGACCGTCGCGCCTTACGCGGAGCCTTACGCCGAGGTCTTCGGTCGGGAGCTGAAGCCGCCCGCTGCCTGAATACTCGGCGGGCTCCGAGGGGCCGCCTTCAGGTTTCTGTATCGCCGACCCCGAGGGTCTCGGGCCTCTCCCGCGACGCGTGCTGAGGCGGGGTCCCCGACGGCCCGATGCCGAGCAGCTCTAGGGTGAGGGCGACCGAGCGGGCGATGACCTCCCGGCTTCGCTCCTCGGAGCCGCTGTCCGGCCGGCCGCAGATGGACTCGCAGAGCCAGTCCGTCGGCGACTCGAAGTCGCAGTGGCTCGCATTTGCGACGGTCAGCACCCGGGCCCTCTGGCTTGCGGCGAAGACCCTGAGTCCGTTCCCCTGGGCGTTGCAGGGGGCCGGATCCCCCTGGATAGCCAGAAGCGGGATCGGCAGGGTGCGCGCCAGGCCCTCGCCAAGCCCGCCGTCGTCCACCAGGTCCAGGGTCAGGACCCCGACCGCCCGGGGGTCGCCCCAGGCCGCCACCAGGGCGGAAAGCCCCCCGGCCGAGAAGCCCGCGTAGACCACCCGGCGAGCGCCGAGCCGATCGGCGACCCGGCGCATGTCGTCGCCGTTCTGGACGTGGCGCCCGTCCCAGGGTCGGCTATTGCAGAAGTCCAGGGTGACGGTCGGCACGCCCGCCGCGGCCAGGGCCTGCGCCAGTCCCGCCATGCGCTCCTGGCTGCGCAGGAAGCCGTGGCCCAGGACCACCAGTGCATCGGTCCTTGGGCGCTCGGGGCCGTAGAGGCGGGTGTCGATCTGGCAGCCGGTTACCGAGGGCACGGATCCAGTCGTTGGTTCCGAGGTTCCGATCGGCTGATCCCGGACCGGCCTCGCTGGGCAGCCTGGGACCGCGACCACAATCGCCAGGGCTGCCGTGGCGAGCAAGAGGGTGTAGCGCCAAACGGATTCCCGCGGCTCGCCGTTCATGGAGGTTGCTATCCGGTCAAAGGCCCTGCGGGGACATGGGGTGCAAGGTGCGTACCGGTCAATGGGGTGAGTCAGGGGCCTGACCGCCTGGCCGATCCGGGGACGGCTTGCCTTCAATGGCGTGGTTAGATCTTGCTATACTGTCAACTCAACTTGACGCTTGAAGTGTAATTTTCGCATGACGTCTGCTGCTGCTCCCCCTGCAAAGGAGACCGGCTTGGCCCTCGCCGCCCTCACCGTCCTCTTGAGCGGGTCCGTCACCGCCGGCGTCCTCGGGGAGGAAGCGGCGCAGGTGTCGCTCGCGGGCGTCGAGGCCGCCACCGGGGTCCAGCAGAATCGGCTCCCGGAGGCCCTGGACGCCCCGCGGCGGGAGCTGCGGCTGCCGGGGGTGGGGCGCCTGTCCTATTACCAGGGCGGTGCCAGCTCCGGGACTCCACTTGTCTTGGTGCACAGCATCAATGCGGCACCCAGCGCCTTCGAGATGCGCCCCCTGTTCGACCATTATCGGGGGAGCCGCCCGGTCCTGGTCCCGGACCTGCCGGGGTTCGGGTTCTCGGAGCGCTCGGACCGGCGCTACTCCCCGGAGCTCTTCCAGGAGGCCCTGAAGGGTCTGCTGCGCGAGGTGGTCCGCGAGCCGGCGGATGTGGTGGCCTTTTCCCTGAGCGCCGAGTTCGCCGCTGCCGTGGCCCAGTCCGCACCCGAGCTGGTCCGCTCCCTGGTGCTGATCTCGCCCACCGGGTTCAGCACCCGAACCATGCCCGGAGGCAAGACGGGCGAGCGGGTCCATGGGGTCCTGAGCCTGCCCGGCCTGAGCCAGGGCCTGTTCGCCGCCCTGACCTCGCGGCCGAGCATCCGTTATTTTCTTCGGCTCTCGTTCGTGGGTCCCGTCCCACCCGAGATGATCGACTATGCCCACGCCACGGCCCATCAGCCCGGGGCCCGCTATGCCCCGCTCTATTTCCTCTCCGGACAGCTCTTCACCCAGGACGCCACCGCCCGGCTCTATGCCGGGGTGACCCAGCCGGTGCTGGTCCTCCACGACCGGGACCCGAACATCAACTTCGAGCTGCTGCCCGAGTTCGTGCGGGACAGGCCCTGGTGGCGGGTGGAGCGCATCACCCCCACCCAGGGGCTCCCCCATTGGGAGAGGCCCGTCGAGACCACGGCGGCCATGGACCGCTTCTGGTCTGAGCAGGGCTGAGCCAAGGCCGAGCTGGGCCAATCACTCCGCGGTTGCCTTGGGCGGCCGCGGTCCCCGAGCGGCGGCTACGACCGTCGTCCCATCGATAAACATCGCCATCGAGGCGGGAGGAATGGATGGAAGAGGCAGTCGCTTTGCCGACCCAGGCGGACATGACGGATTCCACGGCGCGGGCAAGGCAGGAGAGCCTGCTCAGCCCGCGCTTCTACACCACCGACTACGCCGCCATGGAGCGGCTCGACATCTCGCCGGTGCGCCAGGAGTGGGATCAGATGATGGCGGAGTTCGAGCGCGACGAGAACCGCACCCACTTCCGCCGGGTGGAGGACTTCACCCCCCACGCGGAGCGGTTACCCGATGACCTGCGGGAGGAGTTCCTGGACTTCCTGATCAGCTCCATCACGGCCGAGTTCTCCGGCTGCGTGCTCTACACCGAGATCAAGAAGCACGTCAACAACCCGGACATCAAGGCGCTGATGGGCTACATGGCCAGGGACGAGTCGCGCCATGCGGGCTTCATCAACAAGTCCCTGTCGGACATGGGCGTGGCGGTGGATCTGGGGTTCCTGAAGAAGGCCAAGAAGTACACCTACTTCAGGCCCAAGTTCATCTTCTACGCCACCTATCTCTCGGAGAAGATCGGCTACGCCCGCTACATCACCATCTATCGCCACCTGCAGCGCCACCCGGAGTACCGCTTCCACCCCATCTTCGAGTGGTTCGAGGAGTGGTGCAACGATGAGTACCGCCACGGGGAGGCCTTCGCCCTGATCCTGCGGGCCAACCCCCACCTGCTGCGTGGTCTCAATAAGCTGTGGATTCGGTTCTTCCTGCTCGCGGTCTACGCGACCATGTATGTGCGAGACCATACGCGGCCACAAATGTATGAGGCCCTGGGGATCGACCCCACCGAGTTCGACCACCGCGTCTTCGCCATCACCACGGCCATCAGCCGGCAGGTCTTCCCCCTGACCCTGGAGACCGACGACCCGCGTTTTCGCGCGGGCCTGGAGGCGCTGCGTCGGATCGGCGAGGCGAGCGCGGCGACGCGCCGCCAGGGTGGAGTTCTCGGCGGCATTCGTCGGGCGGGTCTGGCGGTGCGCGGGGCCTGGGTGCTCGGCCGTCTCTACCTATTGCCGACCGGCGCCAATGCCATGCCCGCGCGGGTGCGGGTGGCGCCCTCCTGGTAGGGGCGGCGTCTGCCGCTGGCGCAGTCTCTCCTCGGCGGAGAGGGCCGTCAGTGCCGCCGGGATGGATCGGGCGTCCCGCGGGGCCTGATCGCGGCCGGGGACTCAGAACCCTCGGCCGTGCCCTTCGAGATGGACCTCGAAGACGCACGCCGGATGTCCCTGCGCCTGGCATTGCACCTCGATCACCGCCGTGCGGTCGGCCACCAGCACCTGGAAGAGCCGTTCGAAGGTGGCACCGTAGTAGTCGCAGAGTGGACGCTCCGATCGGGCGCCGTGGCAGATGGCGCAGCCGGCGATGGAGAGCCGGTGGGGCCGACCGGGTTGATAGCTGAAGCGACCGCTTCCGGTGAAGGTCCAGGCGTTGCGGGCAATCGCCTTGAGGAGCAGCCGGCCGGCCAGGGGGGCGGGCAGGGCCTTGAGGAGACCTTGGGCGAGGGGAGGGATGCGGTTGGCGAGCAGGTAGTCGCCGGTGCGAAGGCCGCCTTCCCGTCCGATGGAGCGTGCCTGCGGGACACCGAGGGTCTCCCGCAGGGCGCGGTGCAGGGCCTGGACCTCGCGCTCTTCCACCATGGTGGCGGGTGGATGGTCGAGGTAGCCGGCGAGCCCGGCCCGCTCCAACACCTCCCGGGTCAGTGTTGCCCCGGGGTCCAGGGCCTCGATGATCCGCAGGATGGCGTTGGGGCCGATGCGCCCCGGATGGGGGTTCTCACCCTTCATGATCTCTGATCCGGTCGCGCCGGTTCGCCCCAGCCATCGAACGGCTAGGCGACGGGCCGATCAGGCGGGGCGATTAGGCGATTTGGGGGACACCCCATTGGTTGCTGTTCCACGCGACCGAGAGCGCGTGCTGGGTGCAGAGACTTCGCAGGAAATAGCGGCCCCGGGGGGTGATGCGGATGCCCTCGGGGACGACCTCCACCAGTCCATGCTCGGAGCAGCCGCGGAGGCGCTCGAACTCGTCCTCCAGCCCCTGGGCAAGGGCGGCGGGGAGTTCCAGGTTGCACATCAGGTGCTCCAGGGCCCGCCGGCGGCGCAGATCCCCATCGCTCAGCCGGTGGCCCCAGGCGACGGGCAGGGTGCCCGCCTCCAAGGCGGCGCTCCAGGGTTTGAGGGCCGATTCGTTCTGCACGAAGGCCCCGTCCACCTCGCCGAGCGCGCTCATCCCGACGGCGATGAGGTGCTGGACCGGCGAGCCCGTGTATCCCAGGCAGTTGTGCCTCAGCCGCCGTGCCGACTGGGCGACGGCGAGCTCATCGCCTGGCCGGACGAAACAATCCGCCCCGATCCAGTGGTAGCCCGCGGAGGTGAAACAGTCGACGGCCTGGTGGAAAAGCGAGAGCTTCTCCTCGGGTCTCGGAAGGTCTGCGCACTCGATGGCGTACTGGTGGGGGCGGACGGTGGGGCGATGGGAGTAGCTGTAGCAGCGCACCCGGTCCGGCGCCATGTCGACCACCGCTTCCAGGGTCTGCAGGAAGCTCGTCTCCGTCTGCTCGGGCAGCCCGTAGATCAGGTCGAGGTTGATGGTCTCGAAACCCGCGTCCCGCGCGTTGCTGCACACGTCCCGCACCAGCTCCGGGGAGTTGATGCGCCCGATGGCCCGCTGCACCGATGGGTTGAGGTCCTGGACCCCGAAGCTCAGGCCCTTGAAGCCAAGTCCATGGAGCAGCTCGAGCTGATTGGCGCAGGTGCGGCGGGGGTTGCATTCGATGGTGGTCGCAGCGCCGTGGGCGATGCGGAAGCGCCGCTCCACCATCCCCATGAGGCGCACCAGTTGGCTGTCGCTGAGATAGTTCGGGGTGCCCCCTCCCAGGTGAAGCTGCTGCAGCTCCCGGCCGCCCCCCAGACGCTCCAGCACCAGGTCCAGTTCCCGCTCCAATGAATCCAAATAGCGGTCAATCCGCTCGAAATCATGGGTGACCGTGGTGTGGCAGGCGCAGTACAGGCAGCG
>JBLMWY010000271.1:0-7004 GCA_050257475.1 Bdellovibrio bacteriovorus | reverse complement strand
ACTCGGGATCCTGGTGCTGCTGCCTGGGCTCTATCCGCAAGGGGTCCTGGACCTCACCCGGGCCAGCACCCTGGCCTGGGTGGCACGGGTCGGCGATACCGCCGCGCAGACCGAGCGGCGCGTCACCCCGCCTGCCGCCGCCCAGGCCACAGCCCAGGTGCGCCCGGATCCCACCTGAAGCGTCAGGTCACAGCTCTCCCCACATCCTCAAGAGGTTGGCGTAGCTGCGGTCCACATAGCCCGTGACCTCGGTCCCGGGCTGGTCCCTGAGCAGCCGCTCCCGGGCCAGGTTGAGCTCGTAGAGCAGCTCGCGGCGGGCGGGATCGCGCACATAGCTCTGGATCCAGGTGAGCGCCACCAGCCGCTCGCCCCGGGTCACCGGCGTCACCCTGTGCAGGCTGGAGGAGGGATAGATCACCGCATCCCCCGCCGGCAGCTTCACCTCCCGGTCGCCGAAGGAGGTGCGGATGCTGAGCGCCCCTCCGTCATAGGTCTCCGGCGGGTTGAGAAAGACGGTCATGGAGACATCGGTGCGGAAACGCGGGCCCGTGCTCCCCATGATGGGATCGTCCACATGGTCCCCGTAGGTCATGCCCGGCGTGTAGCGGGCGAAGATGGGGTCCGCCACCCGGTGGGGCAGGACGGCGAAGCGGAAGGTCTCGTTGTGGCCCAGGCTCGCCATCAGGATGCGGATCAGGCGCTGCATGCGCTCCGGGTCGGGCCGCAGCTCCAGGTTGTTCTTGACCCGGGCCGCGGCGAAACCGGCGGTGAGACGCCCGTCCTGGGGTTGGGCCCCCTCCAGGGTTTCATGGATCTTGGCGAGCTGGGCGGGGTTCAGCAGCCCTGGGATGGTCAACAGCATGGTCTTCCGGAGTCCTTAAATCTGAAAGCGTTCTCTCCGCGAATGAACGCGAATACGCATCTAGGCAGACTGAGCTTACTTCGCGTCATTCGCGTCCTTCGTGTCCTTCGCGGACCAAGAGCTAGATCCAGGCTGATCGGGGTAGCCGCGAGACAGGCCCACCGGGCCTGTCCCCAGGCGTCCATCACCGCCCGCCAAGCGCGGGTTCGCGGTTAGAATTCCGGGTCGTAACCAAAACACCCGGACGAGACCCCATGATCCTCAAGGCCATCATCGACGATCAAGTCTACGAGCTCAACGTGCCCGATGCCCTGCTCCACGAGGCGCGCCCCTTCTTCGACCAGCTCGACCGGGACATGGACCAGGGCTGGCAGATGAGCCGGGAGTGGGTGGCGAGCCCGGATCGGCTCCAGCGCTGCCAGATCGTCGCCAACAAGCTGCTCACCGCACTGGAGACTGAGAACGACCGCCTCGGGCGCCTTATGGCCGGCTACATCCTGGCGCGGCTGCCGGGGGTGGAGTCGGTGGAGCTGGATATCCAGGGCGAGATCCAGAATAACCACTTCAACCTGGCGGAGCACCGGACCCCCGACGAGGCGCCGATCCCCGGGGCTACCGCCGCGGGACGGGGTCTCTCCAAGCTGGAGGCCATGGAGCAGGCGGGCAACGACGTCACCAAGGTCTTCAAGGTGGGCAAGGCCTACCGCTTCTCGGTCTTCGACCATGGGCGCCAGCAGTGGGTGGACTCACCCCTGATCGCCACCGAGCCGGAGGCCGCGCGCCTGCGCCAGGAGGCCTTCAAGGAGCGTTACGAGTCACTCCAGCGGCCCCTGGATTCCTGAGCACCGCCAGGCGCCCGGCCGAGCCCATGGCGGACCTCTTCGCGGTCACCGCGCCCCTGGCGCTGCGCCACCCTGATGGCAGCGAGCAGGTGATCGCCGCCTGCTTCCCCCATCCCTCGGGGTTGCTCTACCTCGACTGCTTCTGGCACCTGCGCACACCGAACGAGGCGGCCCACCTGATCCGGGGCGAGCTTCGGGGGGAGGGGCCCTGGCGCATCGGCGATGCCGTCATCCGGGTGATCGGCTGCCACAACACCGACCCCCAGCTCGCGGGGCCCTATGCCCAATGGCGGGAGTACCTGGAGACGCGCGGCGCCGCGGAGTATCCCCCGCCCGAGCAGATCCGAGAGATCGCGCGCCGACTCGGCGCGACGGTCTGAGGGGCACCGCCGCTTGGACGCCCTGCTGGGTGTCGGCTGGGAGGCCTGGTTCACCCTGGCCCTGGTGGCCCTGTGCTTTGGCCTCTTCGCCTTCACCCGGGTCTCCCCCGACCTGGTGACCAGCGGCGCCCTGACCCTGCTCCTGTTGACCGGCGTCCTGACCACCGACGAGGCGCTCCACGGCTTCGCCAACGAGGGCATGCTCACCGTCGGGGTGCTCTACATTGTGGTGACCGGCCTCACCGAGACCGGTGCCGTGGGGTGGCTAGGGCAAGGGCTGCTCGGGCGACCCCGGGGCGAGACCGAGGCCAGGCTGCGCCTGATGGCCCCGGTGGCGGCCTTAAGCGCCTTCCTGAACAACACCCCGGTGGTGGCCATCTTCATCCCCGCGGTCCAGGACTGGGCCAAGCGCAATCGGCTCGCCCTGGCGCGGCTCCTGATCCCGCTCTCCTACGCCACCATCGCGGGCGGCACCATGACCCTGATCGGGACCAGCACCAACCTGGTGGTGAACGGGCTTTACCGCGAGCAGTTGGGCGGTCCGGGGTTCGCGCTCTTCGAGCCCGCCTGGGTGGGAATCCCCGTGACCCTGGTGGTGCTGCTCTATCTGGTCACCGCCGGCCATTGGCTGCTGCCCAACCGCCGCCCCGCGGCCGCGAGCTACGAGGACACCCGGGAGTACACCGCCGAGATGCTGGTCCCGCCGGGGAGTCCCCTGATCGGCAAGGACATCGAGGGGGCCGGGCTGCGCCAGCTTCCCGGGCTCTTCCTGATCGAGATCGAGCGCGACGACCAGGTGCTGCCCGCCGTCTCCGGGGCGGAGGTCCTGCGGACCAACGACCGCCTGGTGTTCGCCGGCATCCTGGATTCGGTGATGGACCTCCAGAAGACCCGGGGCCTGGTCCCCGCCACCAATCAGGTCTTCAAGCTGGACACGCCCAGGCCCGGGCGCTGCTTCGTGGAGGCCGTGCTCTCCGATAAGTGCCCCCTGATCGGCAAGAACGTGCGGGAGGGGCGCTTCCGCAACCGCTACGGGGCCGTCATCATCGCCATCGCCCGCAACGGACAACGGGTCGCGCGCAAGATCGGCGACATCGAGCTTCGACCCGGGGACACCCTGCTGCTCGAGACCCGACCCGACTTCGAGGAGCAGCAGCGCAACTCCCGGGACTTCCTCCTGGTGAGCCGCATCGGCGACCACCATCCGCCCCATCATGAGCGCGCGCCCCTCGCCATCGGCATCACCGCCGCCATGGTCGCCGTGGCAACGCTCGGCTGGTTCTCCATGTTGGAGGCCGCCCTGCTGGCCGCTGGGCTCATGATCCTCACCGGCTGCACCACGGGGCGCACCGCCCGCCGGGCGCCGGATTGGCAGGTGCTGGTGGTGATCGCCACCTCCTTCGGGATCGGCGCCGCCCTGGAGAAGACGGGCGCCGCCTCCCTGGTGGCCGGCGGGCTGATCGGGCTGGCCCAGGGGGACCCCTGGTGGACCCTGGCCCTGGTCTTCGTGGCCGCGTCCCTCCTCACCTCCATCGCCACCAACAACGTGGCCGCGGTGTTGGTCTTCCCCATCGCTGTCCAAGCCGCGGCCGCCATCGGGGTCTCCCCCCTGCCCTTCCTCATCACCCTGATGGTCGCCGCCTCGGCGGCCTTCGCCACCCCCATCGGCTACCAGACCAACCTCATGGTCTTCAACCTGGGCGGCTACCACTTCTCCGACTTCCTGCGTATCGGACTGCCGCTGACCCTGCTCGTGGGTCTGGTCACTATCCTCGTGGTGCCCCTGGTGTGGCATTTCTAACCTGGCGGCGGGAACCGACACGTCCTAAGCCCAGGCATCGAGAGCTGACCCATGCACATCGAGCACATCGCCCTGTGGACCAACGACATCGAGCGCTGCGCGCGCTTCTACGCCGCCTACTTCGGCGCCCAGGCGGGGCCCCCGTATCTCAACGCCGCCAAGGGATTCGAGTCGCGCTTCCTGAGCCTCGCCGGCGGCGCCCGCATCGAGCTGATGCGCACCACTACCCTGTCGCCCGTGGTGATCGCCCCCGGGGTCCAGCGCATGGGGCTAACCCACCTCGCCATCGCCCTGGGCTCGGAACAGGCGGTGGATGAGTTGACGACCCGAATCCGCGCCGACGGCCATCCGGTCCTGGACGGGCCGCGCCGAACCGGGGACGGCTACTACGAGAGCGTAGTGCTCGACCCGGACGGCAACCGCATCGAGCTGACGGCTTGATGCAAGTGGCAGAGGCGCCGCCCTACCACCAACAGGGGCATGGATTTGCCGATCAGACACAAACACGGCCCCTTCACTCCCGCCAATGGGTCAGACTTTAGGCCGTCGGGCTTCAGCCCGACCCACCGCGTCGCTGGCGACCGCAACGGCGCCGTCGGCCTGAAGGCCGATTTACAGGAGGCAGCGCGCCCGGGCGATGGGATGGACGGCCCTCTCCGGATGAACCTATAGGTCGGGCTTCAGCCCGACCCTCCGCGTCGCTGGCAGCCGCAACGGCGCTGTCGGCCTGAAGGCCGACCTACAAGGCGCAACGCGGCCGTGTCACGACAGGGACGTTCCGCCCTGGAGGAGCAGGAAATTCAGCCCCGCCCGCTCGAACCCCTCCTGGTCCACCAGCAGGTCCAGGGCCAGGGTAGCGAGATCATCGGCCCAGGGGTCCACCTCCGGATCCCGATCCATGCGGAAGAGCTTGAGATAGCCCCGGCAGGCGGGGCAGGTCTCGGCCTCGACCGCCCGTTGGGGGCTCCCCTCTGGACCCTCGATGCTGAGATAGGCGACGCCCCGGGAGTTGTCGCACAGGCTGCACTTGGCCCGCACCACATGCCACTCGCTGGCGCAGAGGCCGCAGTGCAGGTAGCGCAGCCCGGCCTCGTCGCCGCCGATGCGCAGCACCGAGGCCAGCGGCGGCGAGCCGCACACCGGGCACTGGGCCTGCTGGGCGGGTGGGCCCAGGTCCGCGGGCTGGAGACGTGCCGCCGAGGCGGTCCAGTGGACTTGAAGCGCGGCTCCGATGAAGGGAATGGCCGCCAGGTCCAGGTCGGTCCCGTCACCCGAGAGCAGGGCCCGGGCCTGGGCCTCCAACCAGTCGTCGCTCTCGTCCGCCAGGCGGCTCGCGCCACGTCCATTGGGGACGGCTCCGGCGAGCTCTACCGCCAGGGCACGGGCAAGGTCGCACCAGTCACCCGCCGGCCACCAGGCGGGGGGCGCCAACGGAGGTATGGCCGCCTCCCGGCACCGGGCGAGGATCTCGGCGTGCGGCTGGGGCGCCGGGGCGAGGTCCCGCCAGGCCGACTCCTGACGCTCGGCCAGGGCAGCGGCAAAGGTTAGGAAGTCCCCGAGGCTGTGGCCCGGGGCCAAGGCGCGCAGCCGCCGCGCCCGGGTCGCGAAGAGGCCGGGCGCTGGGAGTCGGAGGCTCGGGATGGCACCCGCCGCCGCTTCGATCTGGCCGGGCTCGAGGATGGTGTTCGGCATGGTGGCGGCTGGCGCTCCACGGTTGGTTCGGAGGCTGAAGTGGGATGCGCGCTCCGCCGCGCGAGACCCGCCCCAGACAGCCACACGACCTGGTTGACAGGGGCCCGGCTGCCGGGGGTCGACTGTACGCCAACTCGTACCCCCATGCTCTGCCGGAGCGCCTTGCCGGCCCGGTATTCAGGCGCAGAGCGCGTCGGCGAGCGCCCGCAGGAGGCTGGCGCCATCGCCGTGCCAGGCGCTCCCGTGCATGCACGCGAGCGTCGTTGGCGCGGTTGCAGCCAATCGCTCCAGCATCGGGCGCGCATGCTTCGTGTGAGAGAAATAGTCCATCTGCAGACGGAACGCCTCGCTGGGGCCCAGGATGTCCGCCTCCGTGATGGCCGGGTTGTCGGCCCCGCCCTGGGTGAACAGGTCACCGCACAGCAGGGTGCCCGTCCGTTCCTCCATCAGGAAACCGCACTCCCAGGCATGCGGCAGGTGGGGCGCATCGAGCCAGCGAACCGAGTGTTGGCCGAGGGACACAAGCTCGCCATCCGCAAGGGCCCGCGGCGGACGGTCCGCAAGATCCTCGATGGACACCAAGGCCGCGATGCTCCCACAGAGGGGAGCGGACTGCGGTGCCGCGGCAAGCCATTCGTTGAGCGACCCGCACTCATCGGCCTCCACGTGCGAGAAGGCGATGTGCCGCAGGCGCTGGGGCGGAAGCACGCTCGCCACCGCCTCAAGGACCAGGGGAAACATCCTTCTCGGACCCGTGTGAAAGAGCAAAGGCTCGTCATCCACGATGAGGTACTGGTTGAATGAAAAACCCCCGCCCGGGATCGCTACCGGCGTGCTGATACGGTAGATCCCGTCGGCAACCTCGTGCACATTGCTTCCGGACTGGCTGTTCGTGATCGCCATTTTCCTCTCCGCAAGACGACATCACTGCCGCGGTGACGAGCAACTACGCTGCCTAGCCGATCCAACGCGCGCAACCCCTGCACCGGATACGACAGCACGCCTTCCATGTCCGGCCAAAAGACGTCCGGCCTGCGATTACTCTTGCCGGACGATATCGACTGAGATCTCCACTGCCGGAATCGTTCCTCGGTTCTCAAGCCAGTGGAGGGTGTTCTTGTCCTCGGGCCAGCCCACTCCCGGCCCATAATCCGTAGCAACTCCGTTTCGGTGGTCGGTGATGGTTCCTTGCAGTATGTAGACGATGCCTGGCCTGTCCTTATGGTCGTGGATCGGACCGAAGACGCCTCCAGGCTCAATGGTCACCATACGCATTCGAAGTTGGCGTCCTTCCATGCCCTCGATCTCAGGCCCAAGGTCTACCGTTGAAAGCAGCTTTACCGTAACACCTTTGGTCTCAGGTGCCACCCGTTCGTTGCTCATCGTGCTCTCCTGTCTATCCGCCCTGGGCCCGACTAGGACTTGGT
>JBLMWY010000270.1:0-18810 GCA_050257475.1 Bdellovibrio bacteriovorus | reverse complement strand
ACCTGGACCCGCCGCGGCTTCGATACCCGGGTGCGGGACCCGGAGCGGGTGACCCGGCGGCTGCTGCGGGGCCTGGGGGCGGGGGATATCCTCCTGCTCCACGACGGCAACGCCGCCCGAGACCGGGACGGCGAGCCCCTGGTCGTTCGGGTACTGCCGGACGTGCTGGAGGCGGTGGCCGCCGCTGGCCTGCGGCCCGTCACCCTGGGATCCCTGGTGCCATGAAGGATGGCCCCATCGCCGATCTGATCGAGGCGGCCAGCGTCCCCTATCGGACGCTGGGACGAGGCGTCTGGCACGCCGCCCGTGGCAAGCTGCGCGGGGATCCGGTCTTTGCCCAGGTGCTCCGCCTCGGCCCCCTGGCCAGGCAGGAGCGCATCCTGGATCTGGGGTGCGGACAGGGGTTGCTCGCCGCCTGGCTCCAGGCCGCCGGGGACCTCCACCGGTCCGGGGCCTGGCCCCAGGGCTGGCCACCCCCGCCCCGACCCGTCCGGTACTTGGGCATCGACCAGAGCACCAGGGCCATCGCCCGTGCCCGCTCGGCCCTGCCCCCCGCCGACCGGTTCCGCGTGGGAGACATCCGGACCCTGCCCCTGGAGGACGCCGACGCCGTGGTCCTGATCGACGTGCTGCACTACCTGCCCCACGACGATCAGGAGCGGGTGCTCGGCCGGGCCATCCGGTGCCTGAGGCCGGGGGGCCTGCTCCTGCTGCGCATCGGCGACGCCGCGGGGGGGCTGCCCTTTCAAGTCAGTCGCAGGGTGGACCTGCTGGTGGCCCGACTGCGGGGCCACCCCTTGCCACGCCTGTACTGCCGCCGCCTGGATGAGTGGCAGACCCTCCTTCAGGGCCTCGGTTGCCGCTGGGAGACCCTGATCGTCGGCCGAGGGGCCTTCTCCGCCAACGTGCTGGCCCTGGCGCGACCGGGCACGGCGTCCTGACGCGGCGGGGCCGCTCGCCTCGCGACACCCCATCCGCGTCGGCATCTGGTTTTCCCCCGAGCCAAGTCGCTGCCGGGCCTGCGAATCCTCGCAACTCGCCACTCGCTACCGTCAGGTTTACACTGCGCCGACGTGCCAAGGATCCCAGCGATGCCGCCCCTCCAGCTCTCACACTTTACCGCGGTCACCTGCCTGGGCCATGGACTGGCGCCGATGCTGGAGGCCCTGCGGGAGGGGCGCAGCGGCCTCGCCCCCTGCACCTTCGAGACCGTGGCCCTGGACACCCAGGTGGGGGAGGTCGCGGGGGTCGACGGCATCCGGCTGCGCCCGGACCTCGCGGCCTTCGACTGCCGGAACAACCGGCTCGCCCAGCTCGGGCTGGAGCAGGACGGTCTCGCCGAGGCGGTGGCCCGCGCCGCCCGGGACCTGGGACCCGAGCGCCTCGGGGTCTTCATCGGCACCAGCACCTCGGGGATCCTGGAGACCGAGCTGGCCTATCGGCGCCGCGACCCGGAGACGGGTGTCCTGCCCCCGGACTTCAACTACGCGACAACCCATAACGCCTTTAGCGCGGCGGACTTCGTGCGCCTCTACTTCGGGCTCCAGGGCCCGGCGGCCGTGGTCAGCGCGGCCTGCGCCTCCAGCGCCAAGGTCTTCGGCAACGCCTGGCGGCTGGTCACGGCGGGGCTCATCGATGCGGCCCTGGTGGGGGGCGTCGACAGCCTTTGTCTCACGACCCTCTACGGGTTCAACGCCCTGGAGCTGTGCTCCCCGGGGCCTTGCCGGCCCTTCGACGCGGACCGCGACGGGATCTCCATCGGCGAGGCCGCGGCCTTCGCCCTGCTCACCCGCCCGAGCGCCGAGCCGGATCCCGAGGCCGTGCTGCTACTCGGCGTCGGGGAATCGAGCGACGCCTACCACATGTCCTCCCCCCACCCCGAGGGCCTGGGCGCCCGCCTGGCCATGGAGCGGGCCCTGGCCTCTGCATCCCTGGGCCCCCAGGCGATCGATTATCTGAACCTCCACGGGACCGCGACCCCGAGCAACGACGCGGCCGAGGGCCGGGCGGTCCTGAACCTCTTCGGCCCCGAGGTCCCCTGCAGCTCCACCAAGGGGGCCACGGGGCACGCCCTGGGGGCGGCGGGGGCGGTGGAGGCGATCGTCTGCGCCCTGTCACTGCGTGAGGGCCTCCTACCCGGTGGCACCGGTACCCGGACCCCCGACCCCCACATCGGCATCCATTACCTCGTGGAGGGTCGCCGCCAGGCCCCCCGGCGGGTGCTCACCAACTCCTTCGGATTCGGCGGCTCCAACTGCAGCCTGATCCTGGGGCGGGCCGACTGATGGCCACTCTGAGGGACGGGCTCGAGGGTTACGTGGAAGGGATCGGCCTGATCGGACCCGGACTCGGCGACTGGCCCCAGGGAGCGGCCGTTCTGACCGGGACCGCCCCCTACGCCCCCCAGCCCACCCAGTACCCAAGCCCCCAGAGCCTTCCGCCGGCGGAACGGCGACGGGCGAGCAAGCTCGTCAAGCTGACCCTGAGCGCCGGGCTCGAGGCCTGCACGGCGGCGGGGCTGGACCCCGCCCACCTGGCCTCGGTCTTCGCCTCCTCCGGCGGAGACGGCGAGAACTGCCACGCCATCTGCGAGGCCCTGGCGGGCGAGGACCGGCGCATCTCCCCGACCCGGTTCCACAACTCGGTCAATAACGCCGCCGCGGGCTACTGGCACATCGCCACCGGCTCCATGGAGCCAGCGACCGTCATCTGCGCGTACGACGGGAGCTTCGCGGCAGGGCTGCTGGAGACCCTGGCCCAAGTCACCCAGGAGGGTTGCGCCGTGCTGCTCGTCGCCTACGACTGCGACTATCCGCAGCCCCTGCGCCGCGTGAGACCCATCCCCGACGGACTGGGGGTGGCCCTGGTGGTCACCCCCAGGCCCGGCGACCACAGCCTCGCGCGGATCGACCTCGCGCTCACCGAGGAGCCCGTGACGAGCCTCGCGGACAGCCGGCTGGAAGCCCTGCGCTCTGCCATTCCGGCGGCCCGGTCCCTGACCCTGCTGGAGACGCTGGCGCGCCGGGACGCGGCCCGCCCGGTTCTCGACTACCTCGGCGACCTGAGCCTGGCCGTCGAGGTTGAGCCATGGCCCCAACCATGACCTTGGACCGGGACTGGATCCTGCGGCACCTGCCCCATCAGGGCCAGATGTGCCTGCTCGATCGGGCGGAGGCCTGGGATACGCACGGGATCACCTGCCGCACCGCGCGGCATCGCGACCCGGAGAATCCATTGCGCAGCCGGGGCCGCCTGGCGGCGGTCTGCGCCATCGAGCTCGCGGCCCAGGCCATGGCGGTCCATGGGGCCCTGATCGGCGGCGATGCGAGCCGACCACGCCGCGGCTATCTCGCCAGTCTCCGAGGGGTCGAGTTGCATGTGGAGCGGCTCGATGACCTGGAGGCGGAGCTGGAGGTGCGGGCGGAGCGTCTCCTGGGGGACGGCAACCACGTGATCTATGAGTTTTCGGTGAAGGCGGACGGGCGCCCGCTCGCCACCGGGCGTGCCACGGTGGTGCTGGACGCCGACGCCAGACCCTTCGCCTCCCCTCAGGAGGGACCATGAGACGCGCCCTGGTCACCGGCGGCAGCGGGGGCATCGGCGCGGCCATCTGCCGCCGCCTGGCGGCCGACGGCTGCCGCGTTTACATCCACGCCCATTCCCGGCTCGCCGCCGCCGAGGACCTGGCGGCGGAGATTGCCGCCTCCGGCGGCGAGGCCCAAGCCCTGGCCTTCGATGTCACCGATGGGGAGGCAACGGCGGCCGCCGTGGAGGCCGTGCTGGCGGAGGGGCCCATCCAGGTCCTGGTGAACAACGCCGGGCTGCACGACGACGCCGTCTTCCCGGGCATGCGCCCGGAGCAATGGCACCGGGTGCTGGACGTCAACCTGAACGGTTTTTTTCACGTCACCCAGCCCCTGGTGCTGCCCATGATCCGCACCCGTTGGGGGCGCATCGTGACGCTGAGCTCCATCGCGGCGCTCGCCGGAAACCGCGGCCAGGTGAATTACGCCGCGGCCAAGGGGGCCCTCAACTCGGCCACCAAGGCCCTGGCCCTGGAGCTGGCCAGCCGGGGCATCACCGTCAACGCCGTGGCCCCCGGGATCATCGCGACCCCCATGAGCGAGGACAGCTTCGACCCCGAGACGGTCCAACGGCTGGTCCCCATGAGGCGGTCGGGGCGTCCGGAGGAGGTCGCCGACCTGGTGGGCTTCCTGTGCTCCGACCAGGCATCCTACATCACGGGCCAGGTGATCAGCGTCAACGGCGGCATCACGCTGGGCTGATCCGACCAATCGACCATGAAGCGAGAAGGCGTGGAACGGCTCGGATCGAGGTCGCAAACGGCGGCGCCGCGGGCCACGCCGTCTCCAACACGCACCTAATCCATGGAAGCCCCCGACCTCGCGAACGTCTCGGTCCTGAAGACCGAGGGCCTGCTCTTCTTCACCCTGTTGCAGCTCGCGGCCATCATCCTGGCCGGGCGCCTCGGCGGCCTGGCGGCCCGGCGCCTGGGCCAATCCCCGGCGGTCGGTGAGATCGTGGCCGGCATCCTGCTGGGGCCCACCCTGGCGGGGCTCGTTTCGCCCCAGGCCTTCGCCTATGTCTTCCAGTCCACCCCGCCCGAGCCGCTGCAGATCCTGGCCCAGGTGGGCCTGCTGCTGATGATGTTCCAGATCGGGCTGGAGTTCGAGTTCAGCCACCTGCTGGAGGGGCGCAACCGCACGGCGGTGATCCGGGTGGCGGTGGCGGGACTGGTGGCGCCCTTCGCGCTGGGCCTCGCCTTCGGCTACGCCACCGCGCCCATCCTGAGCCCGGAGGCGGACCGGCTCGCCTCGGGTCTGTTCATCGCGACCGCCTTCTCCATCACCGCCCTGCCGATCCTGGGGCGCATCATGATCGAGCTCGGCATCCAGCGCACGGCGCTGGGCGTGATCGCCATCAGCGCGGCGGCCATCAACGACGTGGTGGGGTGGCTGGTGCTGGCCCTGGTGACGACCCTGACCCTCGCCCGCTTCGATGCCCTCGGGTTCGGACTCCAGGTCCTGCTGCTGGTCGCCTACCTCCTGGGCTCCTGGTCGTTGGTCCGGCCCCTGCTGCGAAGGTTGGTCGCCCGGGCCGCCCCCACCGCCAATCACCTGCCGCCTGGCCTGCTCGGGATGGTGCTGGTGGCCGTCTTCCTCTCTGGAATGGCCACCATCGAGCTCGGGATCTTCGGCATCTTCGGCGGCTTCCTCATGGGGGTCCTGCTGCACCGGGAGCAGGGGCTGGTGGAGGCCTGGAGGGCCCGGATGGAGCCCTTCGTGCTGGTCTTCTTCCTGCCGATCTTCTTCACCTACACGGGGCTACGGACCGACATCGGCGGGCTGGACGGACTCGCCGCCTGGGGCTGGTGCGCCCTGATCCTGGTGCTCGCCACCCTCGGCAAGCTCGGGGGCACCTATGTGGCGGCACGCTGGTCCGGCCTCGGCCACTACGAGGCCAGCAGCCTCGGCATCATGATGAACACCCGGGCCCTGATGGAGCTGGTCGTGCTGAACGTGGGCTATGACCTTGGGGTCATCTCCCAACCGGTGTTCACGATGCTGGTCATCATGGCGCTCGCCACCACCGTGATCACCGGGCCGACCCTGCGGCGCTGGCTGCCGCGGGCCGGGGTCCCCGTCCCGCCCCGCGGGGCTGAGATCGACTCAGGCGCCCCGGCCTCGATCACGGCCCCTCAGGCGCCGCAGCACAAGAACGGGCGACCGCGCTAGGAAACCCAGCAGCAGACGCGCATGCATCCAGGTCAGCAGCAGATTGTCGCGCCCGTAGCGGAAGTGGGAGACGCCGCCCTCCTCGGGCTTGAGATAACGCACCGGCGCCGGGAGGTTGATGGGCCTCACCCCCCGCCAGCACAGCCGTACCACGGCCTCGGGGTCGAAGTCGAAGCGGCGCATCCAGGGCTGCCGGACCATGACCCGCCGCAGGGGCTCGATCGGATAGACCCGAAACCCGAACAGGGAGTCGCCGATCCCGGCCCACAGGGTCTCCAGATTGGCCCACCAATTGGAGATCCGCCGCCCCTGGACACGCAGCGACGGGGCATCGGCCGCGAAGACGGGCAGGCCCAGAATCATGGAGTCGGGATGGGCGGCGGACTCAGCCATGAACCGGGGGATTTCATCCGCCGGATGCTGGCCGTCGGAGTCCATGGTCAGACAATGGGTGAAGCCCGCCCGTACGGCCATCTCCAGACCCTGGAGCACGGCAGCACCCTTGCCGCGGTTCTCCGGCAGCCGCAGGACCCGCAGGCCGGGATCCTGGTCCGCCAAGGCCTCGAGACCCTCGCCAGTCCCGTCCCTGCTCCCGTCCACCACCACCCAGACCGGCGACCAATGCCGGCGGGCGTCCGCCACCACCTCATAGACCCGGGGTCCGGGATCGAAGCTCGGGATCAGGACCAGGTGGGTCGGCGAGCCCTGGGGCACCGCCCCCGAGCCGGAATCCAGGCCCCCCGGGTCGGGCTGGCTCATCCGATCGCCGGCCTCACCGGCCTGCCGTCCCCCGACTCGGACCGGCCCACCCGGGTACCCCGCAGCTCCGAGCCCAGATAAAGCTCCAGCTCCGCGGTGAAGGCCCGGACGTCCTGGGGCGGATCGAAGCGCCGCCCCAGCCGCACCCGATAGCGCACCGGCAGCCGGGGCTTACGCAGCATCGGCCAACCCTTGCCGAGATACCCGGAATCGGTCTCGATCAGCAGGGTCTGGACGGGCCTCCCAGAGCGCCGGGCGATCAGCCCCACGCTGGCCTTGAGGGGGCCGAGCGGAGGGTCGGCGGTCCGGGTCCCCTCGGGGAAGAGCAGCAGGTGGCTACCTCGGTCCAGGTTGGAGCGGGCCTGGCGGATGGTTCCCGGGAGCGAGTCGTTGGGGATCCAGCGCGCCAGGCGGATGGCCGGCCCGAGCAGGGGGTTGCGCAGCAGGCCCGCCTTGAGGACGACCGCCAGGTCCGGGACCCGGGAGATCACCAGGACCGCGTCCAGGAGGCTCGGGTGGTTGGGGGCCAGGATCAGGGGCGCGGCGTCCCGCAGGGCGTCCAGCTCCCCCAGATCGAAGCGGCAGGCCCCGAGCAGGATCAGCCAGCGCAGATAGAGTCGGCAGCCACCCCGGATCACCCGGCGGCCGAGGCGCCAGCCCAGCGCCTCGGGCATCAGGGGATAGAGCAGGGCGGTGATCGGAAGCCACAGCAGACACAGGATCCCCAGGAGACCCCAGCCGAGGCCGAGCGCCAGGTACTCGTAGACCGCGCGCCAGAGGCCCGTATCATTTGGCTCGGGACCACCCATCAGTCGTCGGGAACCCGGCTCGTGGACTCGCCGAGCACCCAGGCAACGCCGAGTCCAAAGGCCAGATAGTGGTCGGATTGGACCAAGGGGCTGTCCTGGAAGACCGCCCCCTCCAGGGTGTCGTAGCGCACGAAGGCCCCGACCCAATGGCGCGGGAATCGTTTGGAGACAGCGGCGATAAGCTGCAGGCCCGCGTAGCCGCCGCCAGCATCGTAGGCGGGGCGACCGGGCACCGCATAGGCGGGATCCACCGAATAGAAGTAGTCGTGATAGCGGCCGCTGGCGAACAGGGGACCCGCCAGCAGACCCAGGCTCCAGCCGCGCAGCCCCAGGGGCTCCTCCAGGTCCAGGTTCAGGCGCGGCGAGAACACCCAGCCGAGGGTCTGGGGGCTGCCCTCGACGGTGACACCGAGACGCAGGGGCAGGCGCAGATCGAGCTGGCGGCGCCGGTCCTCTGAGCGCCAGAGCCGCAGGTCCAGGGAGGGGCCCACCTCCACGGTGGGCTTCAGATCCGGCATGCCCCGGCGTGGAGCATAGTCATCCCCGCTGACGGGCAGGGACGCGGTGAGGCTGGTATTGACCTTGACCTGCTCGGTTTCGAAGAAGATCCCCCGGACGCCGTCCTGGTCCGCCTTCAGGAACTTGCCCCGGTAGATCACATAAGGGACCGGCAAGGCGTAGACCCGGCTGTCGTCGGCACCGCGATAGGACGGGGAGCTGATCCCCGCAAGCCCAATGCCGGCCTCCCAGAGGGGTAGGTCCGCGCACCAGGATGGCGCCGCGGCCCCCGCCAACAGCAGACCAGCGCCGAAAGCGGCATGACGGGCGAGGCCCATCGGGTGGATCAGCTTCATGGTGTCATGACCGGCGGCCCGACCGTCGCCTCGATCTCCACCAGAAGGTCGGACCGACAGATCTCCGCCTGCAGGAAGAGGGCCTTGAGTGGCTCTCCGAGCGCCTGCACCAGGACCCCACGCACCGCGTCGAGATGCTCCGGGTGACGCAGGTAGACCTTGAGATAGGCCTGGGACAGGGTGAGGACCGGACCCTCCACGATGCGATTCGCTGCCTCCAGGACCGCCTGGAGGTTGGCCAGGCTCTCGCCGGTCTGGGCCACCGGATCCCCCGGGTGCCGGGTCTCGTGACCGGCGATGCTCGCAGTCCCGGAGACGAACAGGACCGGCTGCCCCGCAACCTTGACCAGGGTGGCCCGGGAGAAGGTGGGGCTGCGCGGCCCGTACTCGGGGGGATAACAGTAGGCACTCACCTGACGGGGATTCTCAATCGCCACGACGGTGCCGCGGGCCGCCAGGAAGGCGATGGTCAGGGGCTGGCCACCGACCCCCAGGGCGCAGGCCGCCGGAACTCCAGCATCCAGCGAGCGGCCGGCGGCGAGGAAGGCATCCTGGCGTCCGGCGTTGAAGTGTCGGTAGCGCTCCAGGCCCTGGTCGGCGCGGTTGATGTCCGCGAAATAGTTCCAGGCCCGCACCAGGCTCGGGTAGCCGAGGGCGTCGATCAGATCGAAGACTCGACGATAGGCGCGCTGGGCGGCCCCCTGCAAGGGCGCGCGCGACGCGGGGTAGGAGGGGTCCTCGTCCTGCCTCACGACCCCGAACAGCAGGTCGTCGCTGCACCGGTAGGCGATCCCCTCGACGTGACCCTGGGTGACGGGACCAGCGCCCAGCCAGACCTCGCACAGGTCCCTGGCCCCTTGGGGCCGTACGTCCAGTCGAGGGGCGGGGATGGAGGCCAGGGGCCAGTCGCCCCCGGGCGGGGATCCCGCCACGGTGCCGTAGCAGATGCCGCCGAGGATGCCCGACCGCCATGGAGCCAAGAGACGCTCGAGCTCCCCGGAGGCCAGATAGGCAACGCCCAAGGGAGCCTGGCCGGTCATGGGCTGACGGGGATCTCCTGCTCATCGAGCGGGCGGATGTTGCGCCTGCGCCGCCGCCAAGCCCTCAGGGTGCGGCCGAGGTGTCCGAGGCTGGACAGGTAATAGACAACCTTGAAGGCCAGCACCCCGCGCCAGATCGGGGTCCGGCCGAAGATATCCCCCGCCAGGACCGAGAGCAGGGCCTCCTTCATGCGCAGCAGGTTGCGCGGCGCCATGAAGAGGTCCCTCATGGTGGGATTGGTGACCCGATAGATGAACCAGGAGAAGACCCGGGGTCCGCGTCGCATCAGCCGGTCGAAGCGGCGCATCGCCTGGGCGGAGCGCTCGGGATGGCGCAGGCTGGTATCCACTGCCTCCGCGCCGGCGAAGGCGCTCGTCATGGCGAGCATGACCCCGCTGGAGAAGACCGGGTCGATGAAGGCGAAGGCGTCCCCCAGCAGCAGATAGCCCGGGCCATGGGTGCGGTCGCTCAGGTAGGAGTAGTTGCCGGTGGCCTCGACCTGGCTGATCAGTCGGGCGTCGCGCAGCCGGTCCTCTAGGGGCGGACATAGCTTGATCGTATCCAGGAAGAATGCCTCCATGGACCCCTTCCGGGACTTGGTGTAGTAGGGCCAGGTGACGGCGCCCACGCTGGTGGCCCCGTCGGCCAAGGGTATGAACCAGAACCAGCCGTGCTCGAACCAAAAGATGCTGATGTTGCCCGCGGCCCGGCCCGGGTGCCGGCGTGCCCCCGCGAAGTGGGCATACATGGCCGAGCTGTTGTGCCTGGGGTTACGCTGCTTGAACCGGAGCCGGTTGCCCAAGAAGGTATCGCGGCCCGAGGCATCGATCAGGAACCGGGCCCGCCAGGTGCTGTCACGCCCGTCCTCATGACGGGCCTTGACCAGGGCCCCGTCCGGGTGGAGGGACACATCCTGGACCCGACAGCCTTCGATGACCTCGGCCCCGCTGGCGGCGGCGTGACGGATGAGGATGGCGTCGAGGTCCGAGCGCCGGACCTGGTAAGCCAAGGGCATGGACTTGTCCCAAGCCTCGGCGAACTCGAAGGTCTGGGTGTGATCGTGCCAAGGGGAGACGAACTCGGCCCCCCACTTGTCCATGCCGATGGCCCGCACCTGCTCCGCGACACCCAGCCGCTCGAAGAGCGGCAGATTGGCCGGCAGCAGGGACTCGCCGATATGAAAACGGGGGTGCCGGGCCTTCTCCACCAGGGTCACCCGATGACCGCGCTGGGCCAGCAAGGCCGCCGCGGTGGAGCCCGCGGGCCCGCCGCCGATCACCAGCACGTCGCACGCTTGCCCGGCAATCCTCTGATCCGAGCCAATCTCGCTCGTCGCACCCATCTGCATCCATCCGCTCCGCTAAACGCATCGGCCCATGGGCGGCTATTCTGCCACGGACGGGGACCGGCGGCCGGCTTGTGGATTCGCATGGGCCGGGGAGGACAGACCCGGTGAGAATCCTGGGCCATGGAGCGCCACCAAATCAGCCTCTTGTCACCCTCGCCCCTTCTCCGTTCCCCCGCGAGGTCGCGCCTCTGGCTCGTCGTCCCCTGCTGTCTCGCCCTCGGGGCCTGCGGCAGCGCCGAGCCTCCGGGCACTTTGGGGGAGGACTGGGTACCACCCCTGGTGGCCTCGGCCGAGCGGGGGGACATCGCCGCGCTGGACGCCTTGCTGCGAGCGGACAGGGAGCCTGACGTGCGCGACCACTGTGACTGGACGCCACTCATGAAGGCGGCCCTGAACGGGCACCTGGAGGCGGCGGAGCGGCTGCTCGCGGCCGGGGCCGAGGTCGATGCGGAGGACAAGGGCGGCTACACGGCCCTCATGCTCGCTGCCTCCAACAACCACGCCCAGATCGTGGATCGGCTGCTGGCCCAGGGGGCAATGGTGGACCATCAGGAGCGCACCCAGGGCTGGACCGCCCTCATCTGGGCAGCCAAACAGGGTCATGAGCAGACCGTGGAGGTCCTGATTCACCGCAGGGCGGACCGAACCCTCAAGGATTTCAGCGGCAGCACGGCCGCTGACTGGGCCCGCGAGACCGGTCACGCCAGCCTTCTCAACGTGTTGGAGACGGCTAGGGCCAAGTCCTCCGGCGCGCACCCATAGCCCCGGAGCTCGCCACTCGCCACCGCGCTATCATCGCGCCATGCCAAACCTGCGCGAGAAGATGGCCGAGCACGGGTTCGAGTCCAACGACGACTACGAATTCCAGGTCCGCTGCCTGCTGGAGAGCCCGACCCGCGGCCTGCGCACCCTCAACATCGAGGGCGACTCGGAGCGGCGCAAGACGGCCTTCGCCAATGCCCTGGCCCGGGCCCTGGAGTTCCCCCACTGCCTCTATCACGACTTCACCGAGCGGCACCCGCCCCCGCCGGACCTGATACTGCCCCCGAGCAAGGATGAGCTGGGGCGCGAGGAGCCCCCGATCGAGCCTCTGGACCGTCTGGTGAGCGAGGCCTGCGCCCTGAGCGAAGGCGACCCCACCGTCCTGATCCTGGACCAGCTCCAGGCCGCGGACTTCCGGGAGCACATCCGTATCCACCGGCTGATCGCCGACTGCGCCTGGGAGGTGCGAGGCGGGCGCTACTACGCCAACCCCCGGCACCTGCTGCTCTTCCTGATCTCGGAGGCGCCCCTTTACCACTCGCTTCAACGGGACAGCTTCAGGGTCTGGATTGGCCGCGTCTCCGAGCGGCAGATCGATTACCGGCCCAGCGACTTCGGGCTCGGGGAGGAGGCGGAGCCCCTGTTCGGCGCCCTGGGCGACCTCTTTCGTGCCCTTGGCGCCGCCCCCACCCGCAGCGAGCTCACACAGATCCTGCACGACCTGCAGCTTCACGTGCGCACCCCGGAGCATCTGCGGCTCAGCCTGTATGGCCGCAGCGAGGCACTCGCGCGGGACGCCCTCGCGGACCCCGCCCTGGTCAAGCGGCTCGGGGCGGTCGTGGAAGCCGCCCAGGCCCTGCTCGTCGGAGAGCACATCGAGCTGCGCGGGGACTGACCGCTTGCCCCGACGGCCGACCGCCCTCAGCTCAGGCCGATAGGGGCAATAAGCCCCGACCAAACCCCAGCCAATCCCATCCCTCGGATCGACCCATGAATCGACACGCACGCATCGAGGCCGCGGTACGCGAGGCCCTGGACCCCCTACACCTGGAGCTGGTGGACGAGAGCCACATGCACTCGGTCCCAGAGGGGGCCGAGTCCCACTTCAAGCTGGTGGTGGTCAGCGAGCGATTCGCCGGCCAGAACCTGGTGGCCAGGCACCGGGCCGTCAACGCCGTGCTGCGCCCCGAGTTTGACGGGGGGCTTCACGCCCTGGCCCTGCACACCTGGACCCCGGAGGAGTGGTTCGATCGCGGCGGCGGCGCCCCCGAGTCCCCACCCTGCCTCGGCGGATCCAAGGCGACAGGCGAGTGAGACAGGACGCGGGCCCGTTCTCGGCACTCGCTACTCGCTACTCGCTACTCGCTGATCGAAATACTCCCGGGAGATCTTGAAGACCACGGGGCTGAGAAGCAGCAGGGCGATCAGGTTGGGGATGGCCATCAGGGCGTTCAGGGTGTCGGCCACGAGCCAGATGAAATCCAGCTCCGCCATGGCGCCAACCGGGATGGCGAGCACCCAGGCGATGCGGAAGGGGGTGATCACCCGCTCCCCGAAGAGATACTCGCCGCAGCGCTCGCTGTAGACGCTCCAGCCCAGGATCGTCGTGTAGGCGAACAGGATGAGCCCCAGGGCCACCACGTAGGACCCGAGCCCCGGCAGGGTCTGCTCGAAGGCTGTGGTCGAGAGTGCCGCCCCGGTGGCACCGGAGGTCCAGGCCCCGGAGATGACGATCACCAGACCGGTGATGGTGCAGAGAACCAGGGTGTCGATGAAGGTGCCGGTCATGGCCACGGTCCCCTGGGCCACCGGATCATTAGACTGGGCGGCGGCATGGGCGATGGGGGCGCTGCCAAGCCCCGCCTCGTTGGAGAAGATGCCCCGGGCCACCCCGAACTGAATGGCCGCCGCCACCGTGGCACCCGCAAAGCCCCCGGCCGCGGCCGTGGGTGAGAAGGCCTGGGTAACGATCAGACCCAGGGCCGGACCCCCCAGGTCCAGGTGGGTCAGGATCACCGCCAGGCCGCCGAGGATATAGGTGACCGCCATGAAGGGCACCAGGGCCGAGGCCACCTCACCGATACGCTTGATGCCGCCGATGAGGACCAGGCCGGCAAAGACCGCCATCACCACCCCGCTCAGCCACAGGGGGATGCCAAAGGCGTCGAGGGCCGCATGGGCCACCGAGTTGGCCTGCACCGTGTTGCCGATCCCGAATCCGGCCAGGAAGCCGAAGAGGGCGAAGGCCGTGGCCATCCAGACCCACTTCGGACCAAGGCCTAGCTTGATGTAGTACATCGGCCCACCCAGGTGATTGCCCAGGTGGTCGGTCTCCCGGTAGCGCATGGCGAGCACCGCCTCGGCGTACTTGGTGGCCATGCCCACGAGGGCTGTGCACCACATCCAGAACAGGGCTCCGGGCCCACCCAGGAAGATGGCAGTGGCCACGCCCGCGATGTTGCCGGTGCCCACGGTGGCGGAGAGGACCGTCATCAAGGCGCTGAAGGGGGTGATGTCCCCCTCGCCCTGCCGGACGCGCCCCCGCCACAGCATGCGGAAGCCGTAGCCGAGCTTGGCGAGCGGCATCAGGCGCAGCCCGATCATCAAGAAGAAGCCGGTGCCCAGGATCAGCACCAGCATAGGCGGTCCCCACACCAGCCCATTGAGCCCCTTAATCAGGGATGTCACGGTCTCCAAGGCAGGTCCCCCCACTCCAACCAGACGATCTGCGCGGCTGCACAGGGCCGCCACTATAAACGCCCGCCGAGCCGTATCCCAGCCCGGGCCCGGCGCCCTGTGAGCGATCACGTGACGGCTTTACCCGGGTGCTCCGCAACCCTTATGCTCCGCGCTTCGCCTCGGCGGCCCCAACCAATCCCTAATCAAGAGAATCTGCCCATGTCCGTCTGCAGAGAGATCAAGCACTTCTCGCGCGCCCACGAACGTATCGCCGACTTCTTCTCCCTGCTGGCGTTGGCCCTCCTGTTCGCGACGGTCTGGGCGGTTCTCTACTACCACCAGCAGATGCTCGCCTGGATCGCCAGCAACGTGCTGTTGCACAGCGCCCTGGTGATCCTCGCCCTGGTGCTGGACGTCTTCGTGATCCTTGGTCTGCTCACGGTCGGCTCGGCCCGCTTCGGAGAGGACAACGAGCGCTGCTTCGGCACCTTCCCCGGACGCCGCAGCTTCCGCTCCAAGACCGGCCTGTTCGGCGCCTGGATCGCCCACATGGAGAACGTGGGCAAGAGACACCGGTGAATCCCCAGCCCTGTCCCTCCGCCGTGGCACACCGCCGTCGCGAGGTCTGCCTCCAACCGGGGCCCAAAGGCGCGACGACGGAGCGGGGCCCGATGCGGGGAGCCCTGACCCCATGAAGCTCCTGCTCGACTTCTTTCCGATCCTGCTCTTCTTCGTCGCCTATAAGCTACAGGGCATCTATGTGGCGACGGGGGTGGCCATTGCCGCCTCGGCGGCCCAGGTGAGCTGGATCTGGCTGCGCCAGCGCCGGGTGGAGCCCATGCATCTGGCTACCCTGGGGCTCCTGATCGTCTTCGGCGGTCTGACCATTGCCCTCCAGGACCCGCTCTTCGTCATGTGGAAGCCGACCCTGGTCAACTGGCTCTTCGGCGTCGTCTTTCTGGGCAGCCAATGGATCGGCGGACGTACCCTGATCGAGCGCATGATGTCCCACGCCATCGAGGTGCCGCGCCCGATCTGGACCCGGCTCAACCTGGCCTGGGTCCTGTTCTTCCTGCTCTCCGGGCTCGCAAACCTGTTCGTGGTCTACATCGGCAGCGGCTTCTACGAGGCCCGCCAGGCCCTGATCGCGGCCACGGGCAAGAACGAGATCGATCTGGCGACCTGCGCTACCCAGTTCACCGGCGATTTGTTGGCCCTGTGCAACGACGCCCACGCCCGGGAGGAGGTCTGGGTCAACTTCAAGCTGTTCGGTATGATGGGACTCACCATCCTGTTCGTGGTTTTGCAGGCCTTCTATCTGGCCCGCCACATCAAGGACGAGCCCCAGACTGCGGAGACCAACTGACGTGCTCTACGCCATCCTGGCCACGGACCGACCCGGCAGTCTCGCGGCGCGTCTCGGCGCCAGGCCCGCCCACCTGGAGCGCCTCAGGGCCCTCCAGGAGGAGGGCCGGCTGATCCTGGCGGGACCCCACCCGGCGATCGACAGCCCGGACCCCGGGGAGGCCGGCTTCACCGGGTCCCTGGTGGTGGCCGAGTTCCCGGACCTGGATAGCGCCCGGGCCTGGGCCGACGCCGACCCCTATGTGGCGGCCGGGGTCTACCAGCAGGTCCTGGTCAAACCATTCAAGCAGGTCTTCCCCGCGTGACGCGCGCGACGCGCCGGATACCCGGGGGGGCCAGCCCGAGGGCCCACCAGGGCCCGCCTGTCTTTCACGATCGATTCACCCTTTAAGGAACCTCGCCGACATGATCAAGCACCCCATCGCCCTGATCCTCGCCGCCCTGCTCGGAGCCGGAAGCTGCCTGGCGGAAGAGGCGAAGGAGCCAGCCGCAGACGCGAACATCGCCACCGTCAACGGCGTCCCCTATTCCCTGGGCCTCTTCCGCACGTTCTACATGGACCGTCTGCAGGAGACCCAGCACGAGAACGACCAGGCCTTCCAGCAGCAGGCCTTCAACGAGTTCATGAGCCTGGTGGTAGCGTCGCAGGAGGGCGAGCGACGCAAGCTCGCCGATGACCCCGGCGTCGCCACGGCCCTGGAGCTCCAACGGCTCAAGGTGCTATCCAACGCCGCCCTGGCGTCCATGGCCAAGGAGATCGAGGTCAGCGAGGATGAGATCGCCAAGGCCTATGAGCAGGTCAAGCAACAGGCCACCCGCACCGAGTACAAGGCCCGCCACATCCTGGTGAAGGACGAGGAAGAGGCCAAGAAGCTCATCAAGCAGCTCGACAAGAAGGCGGACTTTGCCGAGCTGGCCAAGAAGCACTCACTCGGGCCCACCGCCAAGAACGGTGGCGAGCTCGAGTGGTTCGACCGTAGCCAGATGGTGGAGCCCTTCGCCGAGGCGGTGGCCGCCATGGAGCCCGGCACCTACAGTAAGGAGCCGGTGCAGACCCAGTTCGGTTGGCACATCATCAACCTCCAGGAGACCCGCACGGCCGAGCCGCCCAAGCTCGAGGACATCAAGCCCCAGCTCACCGCCATGGTGCAGCGCCAGAAGCTCGGGGAGCGGCTGGCCGAGATGCGCGACAAGGCCATGGTCGAGCTCAACGAGGAGGTGGTGCAGGTGAAGCCGAAGGAGGAGGCCGCCGCAGAGGCCCCCAAGCCCGACGCGGAAGCCCCCAAGGCCGACGCGGAAAAGAAGTAAGGGCGGCGCCTTGTCCCCAGCCACGACTCCCCGAGCCACCTCGCCGATCACGAGAGCCCCATGAGAACGACCACCGCGAGCCGCTGCCCATCCCGTTGGCTGATCGGCCTGCCCCTGTTGGTAGCCGCTTGGTGGGCCGCTCCCCTGACGGCCGGACCGGTCGATCAGGTCCAAGGGCTCTCCAAGGCGAGCCTCCTGGTCATGGAGGGGGACCGCGCCCTGGTCGCCCATAACGCGGACCGCCCCATGGTGCCGGCCTCCACCATGAAGGTGCTGACCACCCTGGCGGCCCTCGAGACCTGGGGCCGGGGACATCGCTTCGAGACCGACTTCTACACCGACGGCGCCGGATGGCTCTGGGTCAAAGGCCTCGCGGACCCCTACCTGGTGTCCGAGGAGCTCGATCGGGTCGTTCAGGGGCTCAAGTCCAAAGGGGTGCGCGAGGTCAAGGGCATCGGTCTGGACGATGGCTTCTTCGCGCGCGATGTGGAGATCGCCGGGCGCTCCGCCAGCGACAACCCCTATGACGCCCCGGTCACCGCCCTGGCGGCGAACTTCAACACGGTGAGCGTAATCCGCAACGGCACCAAGGTGAGCAGCGCCGAGCCCCAGACGCCCCTCACCGCGACCGCCCGGCGCTTCGCCGAGGCCGGGGGCACCGGCAAGAAGCGCGTGAATCTGAAGCAGAGGACCGTCGCGGTGGGCTATTTCGGGGAGGTCCTGGCCGCCAAGCTCAGGGCCGCCGGCGTCCAGGTAGGCGAGGAGCAGCGCATCGCCTCCCTGCCGCAGGGCGCCAAGCGGGTCTACCGGCATCAGAACAGCCGCACCCTGGCGGAGATGGTGGCCCCCACCCTGGAGTACTCCAACAACTTCATCGCCAACGCCCTGTTCCTGCGCCTTGCGAGCCCGGACGGCAAGGGTCAGGTCAGCATGGCCGCGGCCCAGCGGGCCATGACAGACTTCGCCCGTCGCCGCTTTGGGTGGCGCGACTTCACCATCGAGGACGGGGCCGGCCTATCGCGCGGCAACCGGCTTTCGGCCCGCCAGCTCGTGGAGGTCATGGAGGCCTTCGCCCCCTATCGGGACCTAATGCCCAGTCAGGACGGAAACCCTGGCGTGCGGGCCAAGACCGGCACCCTGAGGGGCGTGAGCTGCTACGCGGGTTATGTGCGTCGCGCCGGCAACTGGGAGCCCTTCGCCCTGCTGATCAACGAACCCGTGGACTACAATCTGAGGCTGCGGGTGGCGGGCGCCCTGGTCCGTTAGAGCTCAGGCTCGCGGTCCCCTTTGGGCGGTCGACCCCGGCGGCGGCTCGCCGCTGCCCTTGGCTCCCGCAATAGAGGACCCTTGCACATCCGCTCAGCCGCGCCGCTCCGACAGGGCCACCGAGGGACCCCGCTGGCCCTCGGGCTGGCGTCCCTGCTCCTGGTGGGTTGCGCCGCCATGCCCGAGACCCCGCTGCTCGGGGTCAAGCCCCAGCCCCAGATCCCCGCGAGCTTCCGCAAGGCCGGCACCGAGTACCCCTCCCTGGCCCCGCTGATGCGCCGGGTCACCCCAGCGGTGGTGAACGTGGCCGTAGAGGCCGTGGTCCCCATCGAGGACCACCCCTTCCTGCGCGATCCCGATTTCCGCCGCTTCATGGAGCGCTTCGGCATCCCCATCCCCGAGGAGGGTGACACCGAGCTGCGCCAGAGCGTGGGCTCAGGGGTCATCGTCGATGCGGCCAAGGGCTACGTGGTCACTAACCATCATCTGCTCGAGGGGGCGACCGCCATCGAGGTCACCCTCAAGGATCGGCGCAGCTACCGCGCGCAGCTCCTGGGGGCCGACGCGGCCACGGACCTGGCGGTGCTGAAGATCCCAGGGACCAACATCGAGCCCCTGCCATTCGGAGATTCCGACGATCTGGAGGTGGGCGACTTCGTGCTCGCCATCGGCAACCCCTTTGGGCTCGGCCAGACGGTCACCTCCGGGATCGTCAGCGCCGTGGGGCGCAGCGGAATCGCGGGCAGCGAGCTCGGGGAGCTGGTCCAGACCGACGCCTCCATCAACCCGGGAAACTCGGGCGGACCCCTGGTGAACCTGGTTGGCGAGGTGGTCGGCATCAACACGGCCCTGATCGGACCCAC
>JBLMWY010000269.1:0-10332 GCA_050257475.1 Bdellovibrio bacteriovorus | reverse complement strand
CCCCCCCCCCACCACCCCCCTTTACTCCAGGTCGTCGTAGGCATCGAGCTCGAGCTGCAGCAGCACCGCCTTGCGCAGCAGCTTGCGCTCCTTCTGGACCGTCGCCCGGAGCTGGGCCACCTCCGACTCCAGGGCCGCCAGGCGCTGCTCCCAATCGCCTGCCGGTATGGGAGCGGAGGCGACCGTGGCGACCGCTTCCTGGGGCGCTGGCGCCACCCGAGCTGACTCGACGGGGCGCTCGGGGGTCGGCTGGGGCACCGGCCCGGAACGTCCCACCTCTTGGCGCAGCTCCTCGACCACCAACAGAACATCCTCCGTCGAAAGGGCATGGCGCCCCTCGATGCAGCCGAACAGGAGCAGGCGGTCGCACAGGGTATTGATGCGCCTGGGGACCCCGTCGGTGTGCTCGTAGATGGCCGTGAAGACCCCCGGGTCCAGGACGGGATCCTCCCCCCAATCCACACGTCGCAGCCGAAACTCGATGTACTCCCGGGTCTCCTGGGCGGTGAGGGGCTCGAGGTGGTAGGCGGCGATGATGCGCTGGCGTAGCTGCTCCATCTCCGGACCCTGGAGGGTGCGCCGCAGCTCCTCTTGGCCGAGCAGAAAGCTCTGGAACAGGGAGCGGCCTTCGATCTGGAAGTTCGCCAGCATCCGCAGCTCCTCCAGGGACTGGGCCGGCAGGTTCTGGGCCTCGTCCACCACCAGGAGGATGCGCCGACCCTCGGCGAAGCGGGTGCGGGCGATCACCTCCATGTTGTGCAGCAGGGTGGCCTTGTTCATGCCCTCATGGGCCAGCCCGAAAGAGGCGCACACCATGCGCAGCATGTCCTCCGCCTCCACCTGGGTGGTGACGAGCTGGGCCGCCATGATCTCGCGGCCCTCCAGCTCGCTGAAGAGGTTGCGCACCAGCATGGTCTTGCCGGTGCCGATCCCGCCGGTGATGACGATGAACCCCTCCCCCTGCTCCAGGCCGTAGCGCAGATAGGCCATGGCCCGGTGGTGGCCCTGGCTCTCGAAATAGAAGCGTTGGTCCGGGGTGAGCTGGAAGGGCTTGCCGCTCAGGCCGTAGAAGCTGTCGTACATGGGGCACCGGACTCTGGGTTGAGGTCTGGAACTCGCCGAAGCGGGGCGCGCCGATCGCGCCCTGCGCCCGCGCTCAACCGGTGCCGAGGCCCCGGTGCCAGGCGGAGATCCGATCCAGGGCCGCGGCGATCTCCACCGCATCCCGGGTGTAGGCGAACCGCAGGTGGCGCTCCGCACCATGGTCGCCGAAATCGGCCCCCGGCGTCACCGCCACGCCCGCCTCATCGAGCAGGCGTGAGGCGTAGGTCATGGAATCCATCCGCACCCGCTCCGGCAATCCCGCGTACAGATAGAAGGCCCCTTGGGGCTCAGCCTCGACCCCAAAACCCAAGTCGCGCACGCCCGCGAGCAGGAGATCGCGGCGCTGCTCGAAGATCTGGCGGCGCCCCTCGAGGATCGCGTGGGTCGCGGGATCGAAGGCGGCGCAGGCCGCGTGCTGGGCCAGGGTGCCGGCGGCGATGAAGAGGTTCTGGGCGATGCGCTCCAGGGTATCGACCGCGTCCCTGGGCGCTACCACCCAGCCCACCCGCCAACCGGTCATGCCGAAATACTTGGAGCAGCTATTGACGACGAACAGCCCCGCCTCGCCCAGGGTGAGCGCGCTGAGGCCCTCGACCCCATAGACCAAGCCCTGGTAGATCTCGTCCACGATCAGCGCCGCGCCGCGCTCCCGGCAGAGGTCATGGAGCCCCGCAAGGTCCTCGCCGGACAGCACGGCGCCGGTGGGGTTGGAGGGCGAGGCCACCAGCAAGGCCCGGACCCCTGGGACCCAGGCCCGCTCCGCCGAGTCGCGGGTGAGCCGATAGCCGCTCTCCGGACCCACGGGCACCGCCAGGGGCTCACCCCCAGCCAGCCGCGCCACCTGCCGGTAGCAGGGGTAGGACGGATCGGCGATCAGGACCCGGTCGCCCGGATCGAGCAGGGCGAGCAACGCCAACTGCAAGGCCCCGGAGGCGCCGGGCGTGACCAGGATGCGGGCCGGATCCACCCCGAGCCCCAGGCGCCAGCGATAGTAGCCCGCGATGGCCTCCCGCAGCCGGGGCAGGCCGGCGGCGGGCGTGTAATGGGTGTGACCCGCCTCCAGGGCCCGCTGGGCCGCGGCCACCACCGGGGCCGGGGTCGCGAAGTCGGGCTCGCCGATCTCCAGGTGCTGCACCGGCCGCCCGGCCGCCTCCAGCGCGCGGGCACGGGCCAGGAGCCGCATCACATGGAAGGGCGCGATGGACCGGGCCCGCGTGGCGAGCCGGGTGGCCACAGATCCCGGGTCGCTCACCGCCGCGGATAGACCGATTGGTGGAGCCGCTCCAGGGCGCCCAGGTCCAGATAGGAGGCCCCCCCCAGATCCCCGGCGAGGACCCGGGCGGGCAGGTCGGGCTCCCCCAGGCAGTCCAGCACCAGGGCCGCGCCCCCAAAATCCTGACCCTCGGTATAGGTGCTCTCGGTGACCACCAGGGCCTCCAGACCCGCGCCCAAGGCCGAGCGGACCCCATTATCCGAGTCCTCCAGGGCGACACAGTCTGCTGCCTCCAGGCCCAGCCGCTCCAGCGCCAGGAAGAAGATGTCGGGCGCGGGCTTCTTCTTGGGCACCACGTCCCCGGCGGCGATCACGTCGAACCACGCCTCCATCCCCGGCTCGCCGGAGTAGCGCAGCAGAGCGGACACGTTCTCTGGTGTGGTGGTGGTGGCGATGGCAAGCCGTACCCCCGCCGCCTTGGCCTCCCGCAGCAGGCGCAGCACGCCGCAGCGCAGGGGGATGGCCCCGGTCTCCAGCAGGGCCACGTAGTGTCGGGTCTTGGCCTGGTGCAGGCCGGCGATGAAGGCATCCGGGTCCAGGGCCGGATCCAGGATCACCCCCTCCTCGTCCATGAAGCGGCGGATGCGCTCCTTGCCACCGGTCACGGCGAGCAGGCGGCCGTAGCGCTCCACGTCCCACACCCAAGCGAGCCCCGCCTCCGCGAAGGCGGCGTTGAAGGCGACCCGGTGACCGTCCCGCTCCGTGTCGGCGAGGGTCCCGTCCACATCAAAGATCAGGGCCTGGAGTCCGGACATCGATTTCGACCTCGGCTTAGGATAGGGAATAGGCGGCGGCTCGGCGGCTTCACAGGGTACCCCAAGGCGGGGGCGGGCGCAGCGTGGGTCCCCATCCAGGCCTCAGGCGGCCACGCCGCCGACCGAATTCGGCCAACTTGGACCGCGCCCGAGTGTATCTGGGTTGCCCAGGGCGCTCTGATCTGGTAGTAAAAGGCGTTTTTCGCGGCGGCCCGTCCCAAGAGGACAATCATCTGGGGCGTCGTTCTCCACACCACCTGGAGCCAGCGGAGGACCTTCATGCCAGGAGCAACCAACCAAGAGGCGAAGGCGTTCGGGTTTGAGCCGTACAGCGCCGGGAGCGACGAGGAGTACATGAGCCCCGGGCAGGAGGAGCACTTCCGGCAGATCTTACGGGCCTGGAAGCAGTCCCTCATGGAGGAGGTGGACCGCACCGTCCATCACATGCAGGACGAGGCGACCAACTTCCCGGACCCCAACGACCGCGCCACCCAGGAGTCCGAGTTCAGCCTGGAGCTGCGCACCCGCGATCGGGAGCGCAAGCTGATCAAGAAGATCGACGAGGCCCTGGAGCGCATCGAGACCCACGAGTACGGCTACTGCGAGGCGTGCGGGGTGGAGATCGGCATCCGTCGGCTGGAGGCGCGACCCACCGCCACCCTGTGCATCGACTGCAAGACCCTCGACGAGATCCGCGAGCGGCAACGCGGTTAGAGGGGTCGTGGGTCCAGCACCCCCGCCCGATGCCGGGCGGCCACCCGCCTACCGGGGGCGCTTCGCCCCCTCCCCCACAGGACCCCTGCATTTCGGCTCCCTGATCGCGGCGGTCGCGAGCTTTGCCGATGCCCGCGCTGCGGGGGGGACCTGGCTGGTGCGCATGGAAGACCTGGACCGGCCCCGGGAGGTCCCCGGCGCCGCCCGCCAGATCCTCAAGACCCTGGCCGCCTTCGGCCTAGAGTGGGATGGCCCCGTCCTGTACCAGAGCACCCGGTGCGAGGCCTACGCAGAGGCCCTGACGCGACTCGCCGCACTGGCGCTGACCTACCCCTGCGGCTGCAGCCGCCGCCAGGTAGCCTCCGCCGGGCGCCAAGGACCTGAGGGACCCATCTATCCCGGGACCTGCCGCGCCGGCATCCCCGAAGGCCGCCAGGCACGGGCCCTGCGCCTGCGCACCGACGGACCCGAGATCCGGTTCCCCGACCGTATCCAAGGGCCTCAGCGCCAGGTCGTGGCGGAGCTCATCGGCGACTTCGTGATCCGCCGCGCCGACGGGATCCACGCCTACCATCTGGCGGTGGTGCTGGACGACGCCTGGCAGGGGGTCAACCAGGTGGTTCGCGGTGCCGACCTGCTGGTCTCCACTCCACGCCAGATCCTGCTGCAGCAGGCCCTGGGGCTGCCCACACCCCACTATGCCCATGTGCCGCGGGCCCTTGGGCCGGATGGCCGCAAGCTCAGTAAGTCCCTCGACTCCGCCCCCGTGGACCCGGCAGACCCCCTCCCGGCGTTAAATCGGGCCTGGGCATTCCTCGGTCAGATGCCGCTAGGAGCCGTGGGATCTCCCCAGCACTTCTGGTCCCAGGCCATCTCGCGGTGGCGCATCGCCCGGGTCCCGCGTCGCCTCGCCACCGCCCTGGGTCCAGGCGCACCCACCTCGCCCGAGTCAACCCAGGTAGACGCCGGGCCTATCGGTGGGCCACCATCGCGCCACAAGCCGACCGTCATCAGCGCTTAATTGCTGCCTCCTAAGATCCATAAGAATCGGCAGCCCACCACCAAAGGAGAACACCATGGCCGATCAAACCGCCAACTCGCGCCCGCTCGCCCCCGACCAGCTCGCCCGCATGGACGCCTACTGGCGTGCCTGCAATTACCTCTCCGCGGGCATGATCTACCTGCGCGACAACCCCCTGCTGCGCGAGCCGCTGAAGGAGGAGCACATCAAGAACCGGCTCCTGGGCCACTGGGGGGCTAGCCCCGGCCTCTCCTTCATGTACGTGCATCTGAACCGGATCATCACCCAGCACAACCAGGAGGCCATCTTCCTGGCGGGACCCGGACACGGCGCCCCGGGCGTGCTGGCCCCGGTCTACCTGGAGGGGACCTACTCGGAGATCTACCCGAACAAGAGCGAGGACGCCGAGGGCCTGAAGGCCTTCTTCAAGCAGTTCTCCTTCCCCGGCGGGATCGGCTCCCACTGCACCCCGGAGACCCCCGGGTCCATCCACGAGGGGGGCGAGCTCGGCTACTCCATCTCCCACGCCTTCGGGGCCGCCTTCGACAACCCGGATCTCTTGGTGGCGGTCGCCGTCGGCGACGGCGAGGCGGAGACAGGGCCGCTGGCTACCTCCTGGCACTCCAGCAAGTTCCTGAACCCCATCCGCGACGGGGCCGTGCTGCCCATCCTTCATCTCAACGGCTACAAGATCAACAACCCGACGCTGCTCTCGCGCATCCCCAACGAGGAGCTGGCCTCACTCTTCCGGGGCTACGGCTGGACCCCACACTTCGTGGAGGGGGATGACCCGCTCCTGATGCACCAGCAGATGGCCGCCACGATGGACGCCTGCTATTCGGAGATCCGCGGCTTCCAGGAGACAGCCCGCACGAGCGGCGAGGCCACGCGTTGCCACTGGCCCATGATCGTGCTGCGCACGCCCAAGGGCTGGACCGGCCCCAAGGAGGTGGACGGACGCAAGGTGGAGGGGTTTTGGCGGGCCCACCAGGTGCCCCTGTCCGGGATGCACAACAACCCGGCGCACCTCAAGCAGCTCGAGGACTGGATGCGGAGCTACAGGCCCGACGAGCTCTTCGACGCGAACGGCAGGCTGATCCCTGAGCTCAAGGCCCTGGCCCCCAAGGGGACGCTCCGCATGAGCGCCAACCCCCACGCCAACGGGGGGCTCTTGCGCCGAGCCCTGCGCATGCCTGATTTCCGGGACTATGCCCTGGAGGTGCCCCAGCCCGGGAAGATCCGGGCCATGAACACCAAGCCCGTGGGCGAGCTCCTGCGGGACGTCATGGCCCGGAACATGGACAACTTCCGGGTCTTCGGCCCGGACGAGAACACCTCCAACAAGCTCGACGCCGTCTACGAGGTCTCAAAGAAGCTCTGGCTCTGCGACTACAAGCCCGAGGACGCCGACGGCGGCGAGCTCTCACCCGATGGCCGGGTGCTGGAGATGCTCTCCGAGCACACCCTGGAGGGCTGGTACGAGGGCTATGTGCTGACCGGGCGCCACGGCTTCTTCGCCACCTACGAGGCCTTCGTCCACGTCATCGACTCCATGTACAACCAGCACGCCAAGTGGCTCGCGATCTGCGAGCAGATCCCCTGGCGGGCGCGCATCTCCTCGCTGAACCTCCTCATCACCTCCACCGTCTGGCGCCAGGACCACAACGGCTTCACCCACCAGGACCCGGGCTTCCTCGACGTGGTGGTCAACAAGAACCCGGAGGTGACCCGCATCTACCTGCCGCCGGACGTCAACACCCTGCTGTCCACCGTGGACCACTGCCTGCAGAGCCGGGACGACATCAATGTCATCGTCTGCGACAAGCAGAGCCACCTCCAGTACCTGGACATGGACGCCGCCATCAAGCACTGCACCAAGGGGGTGGGCATCTGGGAGTGGGCGAGCAACGATCAGGGCGGCATGCCCGACGCCGTGCTGGTGGGCTGCGGCGACATCCCCACCAAGGAGGCCCTGGGGGCCACGGCGCTGCTCCGTGAGCACTTCCCTGATATCAAGCTGCGCTTCATCAACGTGGTGGACCTCTTCCGCATGCAGTCCGCGGGCGAGCACCCCCACGGGCTCTCGGACCGGGACTTCGACAGCCTCTTCACCCAGGACAGGCCCATCGTCTTCGCCTTCCACGGCTATCCGTGGCTCATCCATCGCCTCGCCTACCGGCGCACCAATCACGCCAACCTGCACGTGCGCGGCTACAAGGAGAAGGGCAACATCAACACCCCCCTGGAGCTCGCCATCGAGAACGAGATCGACCGCTTCACCCTGGCGATCGACGTCATCAACCGGGTGCCGCGGCTCCAGGTGGCGGGGGCCCACGTGAAGGAGAAGCTCCGCGACATGCAGATCGATGCCCGCAACTACGCCTTCGAGCACGGCATCGATAAACCGGAGTATGACGACTGGGTGTGGCCGTACTAAGAAGCGCCGGGGGCCAAGGGCCGAGCGCCGAGGAAGGAAAGGTCAGAGGCTCCCATCCGATCCTTCTCGTTGTTCTTCCTTGGCCCTTGGCCCTCGGTCTTTGGCCCTTGGCCCTTTGACAAAAACCGAGCTGGACACCATGACCACGACCCCCGCACCCGGCAAGCGCGAGCACACCCGCACCGGTATGTCCAAGGAGGCCCTCAAGCAGGCCTATGTGGACAATCTCTTTTACGTCCAGGGACGCTTCTGGGAGGCGGCGACCCCCAACGACCTCTACATGGCGGCCGCCTACACGGTGCGCGACCGCCTGCTGGACCGCTGGCTGAAATCGGCCAAGGCCTATAAAGACAGCAAGGCGCGCACCGTCTGCTACCTGTCCGCCGAGTTCCTGCTAGGGCCCCACCTGCTGAACAACCTGGTGAATCTGGGGATCACGGAGGTGTCGCGCGAGGCCGGCGAGGAGCTCAAGCTCGACTTCGATCGGATCATGGAGACCGAGGAGGAGCCGGGCCTCGGAAACGGCGGCCTGGGACGCCTCGCGGCCTGCTACATGGATTCACTCAGCACGGTGCAGATACCCGCCATCGGCTACGGGATCCGCTACGAGTTCGGGATCTTCGACCAGGAGATCCACGACGGCTGGCAGGTGGAGAAGAGCGACACCTGGTTGCGGAACGGCAACCCCTGGGAGCTGCCCCGCTATCGGCTGCGTCTGCCGGTGAAGTTTGGCGGACACACGGAGCAGTACCAGGACGAGCATGGACGCTTGCGGGTGCGGTGGGTGTCGGAGATGGAGGTGGTCGGCGTGGCCTACGACACACCCATCCTGGGCTACGGAGTGGGAAACGTGAGCCTGCTGCGGCTCTGGAAGTCCGAGGCCCCGGAATCCTTCGACTTCCAATCCTTCAACGTCGGCGACTACTACGGGGCCGTCCACGCCAAGATGGAGGCGGAGACGATCTCCAAGGTCCTGTATCCGAACGACGAGCCCGAGGCGGGCAAGGAGCTGCGCCTCAAGCAGCAGTACTTCTTCGTCTCCTGCTCACTCCAGGACATGGTGCGCCTGCATCTGAACACCGTGGGCCCCCTGGAGACCTTCGCCGACAAGTTCGTCGCCCAGCTCAACGACACCCATCCGGCCATCGCCGTGGCGGAGCTCATGCGCCTGCTCATGGACGAGCACGGCATGGAGTGGGATCCGGCCTGGGAGATCACCCGCCGGACCTTCTGCTACACCAATCACACCCTGCTCCCCGAGGCCCTGGAGACCTGGCCGGTGCGGCTCTTCGAGAAGCTCCTGCCCCGCCACCTGGAGATCATCTACGAGATCAACCGCCGCTTCCTGGACGAGGTACGGGTTCGCTTCCTCGGGGATGACGAGCGGGTCGCCCGCCTGTCGCTGATCGCCGAGGGCGGTGAGCGGCGGGTGCGCATGGCGCACCTGGCGGTGGTCGGCTCGAGCGCCGTCAACGGGGTGGCGGAGCTGCACTCCGAGCTGCTCAAGACCACCGTCCTCAAGGACTTCCATGATCTGTGGCCGGCAAAGTTCCACAACGTGACCAATGGGGTCACGCCGCGGCGCTTCATCGCGGTGAGCAACCCGCGCCTCGCCCGCCTCATCACCGAGACCTGCGGCAACGACCGCTGGCTGCGGGACCTGGAATGCCTGCGGGAGCTCGAGCCCCATGCGAACGACGCGGCGCTGAAGGAGCAATGGCGGGCGGTCAAGACCGCGGCCAAGCGCTCACTCGCCGCCTGTCTGGCGCGGCACACCGGGGTGCGGGTGGACCCGGAGACCCTGTTCGACGTCCACGCCAAGCGCTTCCACGAGTACAAGCGCCAGCACCTGAAGCTGCTGCATATCGTCACCCTCTACACCCGCATCAAGCAGGACCCCAATCACTGCGTCGCCCCCCGCACCTTCATCTTCGGGGGCAAGGCGGCGCCCGGCTACTTCCTCGCCAAGCTGATGATCAAGCTGATCAACTCGGTGGGTGAGGTGATCAACCACGACCCCCAGGTTAACGGCTTCATCCGCGTCGTCTTCATGCCCGACTTCAACGTCCAGAACGGCCAGCGGCTCTACCCCGCGGCGGATCTCTCCGAGCAGATCTCGCTCGCGGGCAAGGAGGCCTCCGGCACCGGCAACATGAAGTTCTCCATGAACGGCGCGCTCACCATCGGCACCCTGGATGGGGCGAATGTGGAGATCCGCGAGGAGGTGGGGGCCGAGAACTTCTTCCTGTTCGGCATGACCGCGGAGGAGGTCCAGCAACGCCTGCAGCAGGGCTACCGGCCCTGGGACATCTACCAGGGCGATCATGAGCTCAAGACCGTCATCGACTTGATCAACTCGGGCCTCTTCTCCCACGGCGACACCACCCTGTTCCGGCCCCTGACCGACCACATGGTCAACCACGACACCTTCATGACCCTGGCGGATTTCCGCGCCTACGTGGACTGTCAGGAGCAGGTGAGCAAGGCCTGGGCCGACAAGGGCCACTGGGACCACATGTCCATCCTAAACGTGGCGCGCATGGGCAAGTTCTCGTCCGACCGCTCCATCCGTGACTACGCGGAGCGCATCTGGCACGTGGAGCCCCTGCCGGTGGAGATCTGAGTGCAGTCGGGCTTCAGCCTGACCTCGGCCCTTGCGGGCACCTCCCGCGTCGCTGTTGGACTCAAGCCCGATCCAAAGTTCGTAGCCTGGATGAAGCGAAGCCCAATCCAGGTCTCACCCACGCCACCCAGCCGTGCCTGACCGCCTCGAAGGGCGGGCCGCGCGGTCTGCAAGGCCTCGCGCAGCAGCCCGAGGTGGTCGGTTGACCCGTCACCCCGATTAAGCGAAGCGCAATCCGGGGTGACCACCGCCGACCCAACGTTCCCGGCCAGCGAGGCCCTGGATTCCGCTTCGCTCCATCCAGGCTACCGGGAGCCGGCGCGCGCCCGGTTGAGCGCCAGCAGACGGCGGAAGATCTCGGTGTCGGGAGTCTCCGGGCTGTAGTCCTCCCGACCGTAGGCGGCG
>JBLMWY010000268.1:0-15578 GCA_050257475.1 Bdellovibrio bacteriovorus | reverse complement strand
GGGGGGCGGGGTGTTTGGGGTCTTGGGTTCCGCTTGGGGGCACTCCGGTCTACTCGCCGGGGGTCGGTCGATTGCCTGGCCCCCCGGCCGGGGGTCTAATGCCTCCATCTTAACTCCCAGTCGGATCTCCTGGGAAAGCACATGAGCGCGACCGGCGATCCCCAGCACCTGGACCCCTGGGCCCTCCAAATCAGCCGGCGGCTCGAGGGGCAGATCCGCTCCGAGATCGCGGCGGCGGGCGGCCTGCTTCCATTCGATCGCTTCATGGAGCTGGCCCTCTATGCCCCGGGCCTCGGCTATTACGTCGCGGGCGCGGCCAAGCTGGGTCCCGGCGGGGACTTTGTCACGGCCCCGGAGGTCTCCCCGCTGTTCGGCGCCTGCCTGGCGAACCAGTGCGCTGATGCCTTGGGCCGCGTGGGCGGGGGGGACATCCTGGAGCTCGGTCCGGGCAGCGGGGCCCTGGCCGTGCAGGTGCTGCACCGTCTCCACGCGCTCGGGTGCCTGCCGCGCCGCTATCTGCTCTTGGAGGTGAGCCCGGACCTGCGGGAGCGCCAGGGCCGCGCCATCGCGCAGCAGGCGCCCGCCTTGGCGGATCGCTGCCAGTGGCTCGAACGCTTGCCGGAGGGTTTTCGGGGTGTGGTGCTGGCCAACGAGGTCCTGGACGCCATGCCGGTCCATCGTTTCCGGGTGGGCCAGGACGGCACCACCGAGGAGTGCTTCGTCCGTGCCTCGGACCAGGCCCTTCAGGAGGTCTGGAGACCGGTTCGCTCCCCGGGGCTCGGGGAGGCCGTAGCCGCGCTCCAGGCGGAGGGTCTGGCGGTCGCGCCCGGCTACAGCTCGGAGGTCAACCTGCGCCTGGGGCCCTGGGCCGGGGCGCTCGCCGACTCGCTGGCGGCGGGCCTGGTCCTGCTGGTGGACTATGGCTATCCGCGGTCGGCCTATTACCAGCCGGACCGGACCATGGGCACCCTCATGTGCCACTGGCGTCATCAGGCCCACCCTGACCCCTACCGCAACATCGGACTCCAGGACATCACCGCCCACGTGGACTTCAGTGCCGTGGCCCGGGCGGGGATGGGCGCCGGCCTGGCGCTGGCCGGATTCGCCACCCAAGGGCACTTCCTCATCGGTTGTGGGATCGACGGCTTGATTCAGGGGGGCGAGGATGCGCCGGACCTGGACCTGGCGCTGCAGGCCAAGCAACTCCTGCTGCCCACCGCCATGGGCGAGCGCTTCAAGGTGCTGGGGCTCGCCCGGGGCGTGGAGGGTCCCTGGCGCGGCTTCTCGGTACGTGACCTCTCCGATCGGCTCTAAGGACCGGTTCAAAAACAACGTGAAGGCCATAAGGCCCCGTCGCGGTTCGGGCTCTGGACAGCCTCGGTGGGTCTGAACAGGTTGTTCTTGAACCTTAGACTAAGGGGGTGTAGACGGGGGGCGCCGCGGCCATTGCGGGGCAGCCGCACCATTCGTCGAATTGCCTATACCCCAGGATCCGTGGTCGAATTCCCAGGGACTCACCCTGGCATCGGGTCTTCAGTACCAGGTCCACGCCTTCGAAAGGACCCGAGGCGGTCGCCGAGGCCCTCGCAGCGGTGTCCAGCAACGACTGATCCGGAGGAGACCATGCTCAGATCCACGCTCAAGCGCGCGCTCGTGATGACGCTGATCGCCCAGTTGGTGTGGCTTGGCTTCCTGCCGGCGGCCCAGGCGGGCCTGGTGGCGACCCAGTCGGCCCTGGCCCTTGAGCAGCGCGAGGGACGCCTGGAGCGCATCAATGCCGCCCTGCTGCGGGACGATGTGCGTACCGAGATGCTCCGGCTCGGGGTGGCCCCGAGCCAGGTTCAGGAGCGCCTGGCGGCCCTCACCGACCAGGAGCTCCAGCGGATCGAAGGAGAGCTCGACTCCCTGCCGGCGGGTGGCAACGTGGCCGCGGCGATCGGGATTACCTTCATCGTCCTCATCATCCTGGAGCTGGTCGGCGTGATCGACATCTTCAAGAAGATGTAGGACACCCTTGAGGATCATCGCGGCGGCCCTGGCCGCCGGCCTGATGCTGCTGGGCTGTAGCCTCGGGCAGCCTATCCTCCGCGACGGTGCCGCCGACGACCGGCAGGGCCTCCTCGAGCTTCGGAATACGCCCTTCTTTCCCCAGGAGGTCTACCAGTGCGGGCCCGCCGCCCTGGCGACGGTCCTGGTGGCAGCGGGCAAGGAGACCAGCCCCCAGGCCCTCGCCGAGCAGGTCTACCTCCCCGGGCGGCGGGGAAGCCTGCAGGTGGAGCTCCTGGGCGCTACCCGCCGGCAAGGCCTCCTGCCCTATCCGATCGACCCCAGCCTCTTGGCCCTGGTGGAGGCGCTACGGGGCGGGCGCCCCGTGCTCGTGCTGCTGGACTTTGGGGTTCCCCTCTACCCCGTCTGGCACTATGCGGTGGTCGTGGGTCATGACGCGAGCCGCCGGACCCTGATCCTGAGATCGGGCTCCACCCGCCGCAAGCTCATGTCGGAGCGACGGTTCTTGGCCGCCTGGGGGCGTGGCGGCTCCTGGGGTCTGGTGGTGCTGAGGCCAGGGGAGCTGCCGGCGGCGCCCGATCGGGTCCGCTACCTGGAGGCGGTGGCCGCCCTCGAGTCGGCGGGGCACCACGCGGCCGCGGAGTCCGCCTATCGGGCAGCACTCGGGGTGTGGCCAGATGACCCGACCGCCCTGCTGGGGCTTGGCAACAGCCTGTATGGACGCGGGGATCGGGCGGGCGCCGAGCGTGCCTATCGGCGCCTCATCGCCGCCCACCCGGGATCCATCGCGGCCTACAACAACTTGGCCCAGGTGCTGGCCGAGGGGGGTCAGAAGGCCAGCGCCCTTGATGTGCTCGCCCGGGGACTATCTCTGGCACCGGAGGGTCATCCCTTGCGTGCGACCCTAGAGGAGACGCGGGCCGAGATCCGCCAGGGGACGACCGACCGCAGGGGACCTGGGTCCTGAGGCGACGCCTGAGGCGACGGTCGCGCCGCCGGTCAGCAGTTGCCGGCGCTGCGCTCGATCCCGGCCTCGGCCAGGGCCACGGCACGGAAGATGGCGCGGCCCTTGTTCATGGTCTCCTGCCATTCCAGCTCCGGGACCGAGTCCGCCACCACCCCGGCCCCGGCCTGGATGTGCAGCATGCGGTCCCTGATGACGGCGGTGCGGATGGCGATGGCCGTGTCCATGTTGCCGTTCCAAGAGAGATAGCCCACGGCCCCCGAATAGATGCCGCGCTTCACCGGCTCCAGCTCGTCGATGATCACCATGGCGCCGATCGTGGGGGCACCGGAGACGGTCCCGGCCGGGAAGGTGGCCCGCAGGACGTCGATGGCGTCGAGACCCTCGGCGAGTTCTCCCACCACGTTGGAGACGATGTGCATGACGTGGGAGTAGCGCTCCACGATCATGCGATCGGTGACCCGCACGGTCCCCACCTTGGCCACCCGCCCGGTGTCGTTGCGCCCGAGATCGATCAGCATCAGGTGCTCGGCGAGCTCCTTGGGGTCCGCCAGGAGCTCCGTCTCAAGGGCCTTGTCCTCCGCCTCCGTGTAGCCCCGGCGCCGGGTGCCCGCGATGGGGCGCACCGTGACCACCCCATCCTCAAGCCGCGTCAGGATCTCGGGGGAGGAGCCCACGATGTGGAAGTCCTTGAGGTCCAGGTAATACATGTAGGGTGAGGGGTTCAGCCCCCGCAGGGCCCGATAGAGGTCGAGCGGCGGCGCCTCGAAGGGGATGGAGAGCCGCTGGGAGAGGACGACCTGCATGCAGTCCCCCTCCAGGATGTAGTCCTTGATGCGCGTCACCGCCGACTCGAAGCCCTCCTGGGTGAAGCCGGAGACGAAGTCCCCCTCCTGGACGCGCCTCTCCCCGCCAGAGGGTCGCCGTGGCGCCCCCCGCTGCATACGCTGGATGAGCTCCGCGATACGGGTCCGGCCGGCCTCCAGTGTGTCGCCTGCCAGGGGGTCCAGGTGCAGGATGATGTATAGGCGCCCGCTCAGGTTGTCGAACACCACCACCTCGTCCGAGACGAGCAGCAGGATGTCCGGCGTGCCGAGCAGGTCCGGGTTGGGGCAGCGGGCGAGCCGGGGCTCGATGTAGCGGACGGTGTCGTAGCCGAAGTACCCCACCAGGCCGCCGGTGAAGCGCGGCATGCCGCCATGGCTCGCCACCCGGAAGCGCTGCTGGAAGGACTGGATCCACGCCAGGGGGTCGGTGCTCTCGGTCTCCTCCACGACCCGGCCGTCGCGCTCCAGGGTGATGCGGTTTCCGCTCACCTTGAGCACGCTGCGGCAGGGCAGACCGATGATGGAGTAGCGACCCCACTTCTCGCCCCCCTGCACCGATTCGAACAGGTAGGAGTAGGGGCCCTCGGCGAGCTTGAGATAGACGCTCAAGGGGGTGTCGAGGTCCGCCAGGACCTCACAGACGAGGGGGATGCGGTTGTGGCCCTGGTCGGCCAGGGCGCTGAATTCTTCCGGGGTCATGGGGCTCTCCGAGCAGTGCGAGGGATAGGCCTGAGAGGGGGACCGTTCAGGGTCGCCATCGGCAGCCGATCCTTGCTCGTGAACCCGGGTCCTTCATGGCGGCTCGTCGCAGGGCCTCTGGATCGGGGGTCAGGCGGGGGCGATGAGCCCCTTGAGCTCCGCCATGGAGTCGATCACCGCGTCGGGCTCCGCCGTGCGGATATCCTCGCCGTGGTTGTAGCCGTAGCTCATGCAGATGATGGAGAAGCCGGCGGCACGCGCCGCCTTCACATCGCTCACCGAGTCGCCGATCATCAGGGCCCGGGCGGGCTCCACCCCGAAGTAGGCCGCCGCATGGAGGAGCGGCGCCGGGTGCGGCTTCTTCTGCGGCAGGGTGTCCCCGCTCACCACCAGGGCGAAGGCGTCCAGGACCCCCAGATCCTTGAGCAAGGGGAGGGTGAACTGGGCCGCCTTGTTGGTGACGCAGCCCAGGGGATAGCCACAGGTCAGTAGGTAGTCCAACCCCTCCCTCACGCCAGGGTAGAGCAGGGAGCGCTTGGAGGTGTTCTCCGCGTAAAGCTCCAGGAAGATCGGGTAGGCCCGGTCGAAATCCGCGTCGCTCGGCTCGCCATCCAGGGTGCCGGTCAGGGCCCGGCGGACCAGACGCTCCACCCCGTTGCCCACCCAGTTGCGCACCGCCGCCTCACCGTGGGGCGGGCGGCCCAGGCGAACCATCAGCTCGTCCACGCAATAGGCCAGGTCCGGGACACTGTCCACCAGGGTCCCGTCCAGGTCGATGAGGATCATTGCGGGCTTGATCGGGTCTCGCAGCATGCGGGTACAGCTCCTGGCCGGTTCTGCAGGTGGCCGAGTCTCAGCGGCTCACCGCCGCCATGGCCTCGCGCATCTGGCGGATGATGGTGTCGTAGCGATGGGGATCCCCGTCGCGGCCCTTGCCGAAGATGCCGGAGCCGGAGACGAAGGTATCGGCCCCCGCGGCCTTGATCTCGGCGATATTGTCGGCCTTGACGCCGCCGTCGATCTCCAGGCGGATGTCGAGCCCCGAGTCGTCGATCAGTTTGCGCACCTGGCGCAGCTTGTCCAGGGCCGAGGGGATGAAGCCCTGACCGCCGAATCCCGGGTTGACCGACATGAGCAGGATCATGTCGCACTTGTCCAGCACATAGTCCAGGTAGGACAGGGGGGTGGCCGGGTTGAACACCAGCCCCGCCTTGCAGCCCTCGTTGCGGATGAGCTGGAGGGTGCGGTCGATGTGCTCGCTGGCCTCCGGGTGGAAAGTGATGTAGGTGGCCCCGGCGGCCGCGAAGTCGGGCACGATCCGGTCAACGGGCTTCACCATCAGGTGCACGTCGATGGGGGCCGTGACCCCGTGCTTGCGCAGGGCCTCGCACACCAGGGGACCGATGGTCAGGTTGGGGACATAGTGATTGTCCATCACGTCGAAATGGACGATGTCCGCCCCGGCGGCGAGGACGTTGTCGACCTCCTCGCCGAGCCGGGCGAAGTCCGCGGACAGGATGGAAGGTGCGATGAGATCGGTCGCCATGGGGTCCTCCGGGGAAATTGCTGGCCGATCCGCCACTTCGCCGGCCAGGGATGCAATCTGCAAAGCACCTCACTCTAACCCAAGTGAGGGCGTTTTTCACCCGGCGCTTGGCCCCCCCTTGGCCCCTGGGACCCATGACCTGGGCCTCGGGGTGTCGCCCTTAGGCGGCCCGCGCCCGGGTGATGGTCTCGTAGGCCCGGCGGATCTCTTGGGTGCGCTGGGAGGCCAGCTTCAGAGCCTCCTCGGGCGCCCCCCGGGCGATGAGCTTGTCCGGGTGGTGACGGTTCATGAGCCGCCGATAGGCGCGCTTGACCTCCGTCTCGCTGGCCCCCGGCTCCACCCCCAGGGTGGCATAGGCCCCCGCGAGGGATAGGGTGCCGGCCGAGCCGGTCCGCGAGCCCCCGGTCCCCGGGCCGCGGCCTGTGCTGCCGGGATCGTCTGACCCGCCCCGTCCCCAGGCCCCCCCGAGCACCCGCTGCTGCAGCAGGATCAGCCGCTCGACCCGTGCGAAGGTGGCGGCCGGGACCTGAAGCGCATGCCGGATCCGCTCCAGGATCTCCCGCTGGGTCGGGGTGGGGTCACCATCCGCGTAGGCCGCCCCCATCTGGACCTCCAGGAAGATCTGGCGCAGGGCCCCCTGGCCCAGACCCGCCTGGCGCAGCTCTGTGAGTGCGGGCAGCAGCTCGAAGGCCGCCGTCTTGCCCTGGCCAAAGAACAGGATCGCCGCCCGCCGCAGAGCGGGGCTCAGACCCATGCGGCCCATCACGGACTCGGCGTAGGCGATCTCCTGCTCGCTGACTCGGCCGTCGGACTTGGCCAGGTGCCCCATGACCGCGAAGGTGGTCTCGAGGAAGCGCTCCTGGAGCCGGGCCGGGTCCTTGACCCTGGCCCCGCCGAAGAGATCGGCGCGGGCGGCGCCACGGTCCAGCCCGTGTCCGACCAGGGCCCCGATCAGCGCCCCCACGGGACCCCCGAGCGCCAGACCGACGGCACCACCCAGGGCCTTGCCCAGCCAACCCATGACCGCTCCCCGCTATTTGCCCTTCAGATACTGGTCGTCGCTGAACGAATAGACCCACTGTGGCTTGAAGGCCACGAGCACCGCCAGGAGCCAGCCATTCAACATGGCCTCCGGGAGGAACATCAAGGGGAAGAAGGGCAGGACCGTCTGATCGAGCTCCGCGAAGCTGTAGGCGCCGCTGGCCACCAGCAGCCACGCGGCGAGATAACCCGAGGCCACCCCCACGAAGCCGGCGGTGAGGAAGCCGTTGACCAGGACATAGACGAAGAAGTGCTTGGGCAGGTACCAGCGGATCAGGATGAGGAGGGCCTGGGTGAGGGTGATGGGCACCACCCCGCTCACCAAGGCATTGAGGGCGAAGCCCTCCCAACCGCCGCCGTTCAGCGTCACCCCCAGCAGCACCAGGGTGACGGAGATCACCGCCAGCGACCAGCCGAACATCAGGGTGATGGCGGTGACCCCCAGCAGGTGGAAGGACAACCCCGGCTGGACCTGGGTCTCCATGTGCCACAGGAGCAGCAGGGCCACGGTGGTCCCCAGGAAGACGTGGATCTGCTCCGAGCTGCGGAACTTGCGCCAGGGGGCGATGCGCAGCGCGGCGAGCAGGGCCAGACCGAACAGGATGTTGAGCATCCAGAGGGCGAAGGGGGTGAAGAGTGCGCCGTCGATCGTCATGTTGTGGCCAAGGCGGTTGCGGCCGCGGGTGCGAAGATTAGGACGAGCATCGGCGGGGTGTCGCCCCGGCCGCCATGCCAACGGTCAACCAGCCAGGCTACCCCTCACGCGGAGGACACCATGCAGCAGAGACCCTTGGGTCGTACCGGAATCCAGGTCAGCGCCCTGTGCCTGGGCACCATGACCTTCGGCGAGCAGAACACGGAGGCGCAGGCCCACGCCCAGCTCGATCGGGCCCTGGCCGCCGGTATTCACTTTATCGACACGGCCGAGATGTACCCGGTTCCGCCCAAGGCCGAGACCCAGGGGCTAACCGAATCCTACATCGGAAGCTGGCTCGCCGCCCGTGGTTGCCGCGACCGGGTGGTCCTTGCCACCAAGGTGGCGGGTCCGGGGGACTGGATCAACTGGCTGCGCGGTGGCGGTCATCGGCTCGACCGGCGCAATATCGAGGCGGCCCTGGAGGCGAGCCTGCGCCGGCTGCGTACCGACTACGTGGACCTCTACCAGCTCCATTGGCCGGACCGGGAGACCAACTTCTTCGGCAAGCTGGGATTCAGCCCGGTCGAGGACGATTACAGCGTACCCCTGCTGGAGACCCTCGGGGTACTCGATGACCTGGTCAAGTCCGGCAAGGTGCGGGCCGTCGGGGTCTCCAACGAGACGCCCTGGGGTTTGATGCGCTACCTGGCCCTGGCGGAGCAGCACGGCCTGCCGCGCATGGCCAGCATCCAGAACCCCTACAGCCTGCTCAATCGCAGCTTCGAGGTCGGGCTCGCCGAGGTGGCGATCCGGGAGCAGTGCGGGCTGCTCGCCTATTCACCCCTGGGCTTCGGGGTCCTCTCCGGCAAGTATCTCGGCGGCCAAAGGCCGGTAGGGGCACGGCTCACCCTGTTCGAGCGCTTCAACCGCTACTCCAACCCGGAATCGGACCGGGCCACCGCCGACTATGTGGCGCTGGCGCGCAGCCATGGCCTTGACCCGGCCCAGATGGCGCTGGCCTGGGTCGCCAGCCGGCCCTTCACCACCAGCAACATCATCGGCGCCACCACCCTGGACCAGCTGGAGTCGAACATCGCGAGCGCCGATATGCGTCTCTCGGAGGAGGTCATCGCAGAGATTGAGGCCATCCATCAGCGCCAGCCAAATCCCGCGCCTTAATCGAGTGGCGAGTCGCTAGGGCCGAGCGCCAAGGGGGTGAGGGCCCATCCCTCGCTCAGAGTGACTGGCACAGGGATCAGGTAGGCCCCGACACAGGGGCCGTGGACGCACTCGCCCGTCTCTGGCAGGAACAGGGCCCCGTGCAGCGCGCACTGGATCAGCTCGCCCGAGAGATCCAGGAACTGGCCCGGCAGCCAATCCAGGGGCGCGCCCGTGTGGGGGCAGCGGTTGCGGTAGGCGTAAACCTGAGCGCCGCGGCGCACCAGCAGGCACTCCACCGCACCCTCTGGGGTGGCGACCTCGAAGGCTCGGCTGCCGGGGTCCGGCAGCTCGTCCAGGCGGCAGATGGGAAAGGCCGTCATTCCAGAACAGAACGAAGAGATTGGTCCGCGAATGAACGCGAATAGGGCCAATCAACTGGGAGCGAATGACGCGCCCAATGGCTGATCGCTGGGCGAGGGTGACCCCCAGGCTTGCCCCTTCTCGTCACTCGCAGCTCGACGCTCGCCGCTTATCGGAATCCTTGCGCACGGGCGGTATCTACCAGCCCGGATAGACCCACGTGGCCGCACTTGATTCCCGCCAGCCGGACCGCACGGGAGACCGCCTCCCAAGCCGGCAGGTCTCGCACCAGCCCATCGATCACCCCGGCGTTGAGCGCGTCCCCGGCCCCCAGGGTGTCGACGACCCGAGTCGGGGGCGCGGATGGTACCTGCCGGGGCTCGCCACCCCGCTCCCAGAGCCAGGCGCCCTCGGCGCCCCAGCCGAGGACCAGGAGCCGCGCAGCGGTGCCTGCCGCCAGGTCCGCCAAGGCCTCCACGGGTCGTGCCGGTGGCCCGAACCGCGCCAGCACGAAGGCGCGGGAGACGAGCAGCACATCCGGCCCATCCAGCAGGGCCTCGATGCCGGGCCTGTCCTTCTCCAGCTCCACGGAGACCCCAATCCCAGGCGCCTCGCGCCGGACCCGAGCGAGCATCCGTGCCGTCTCGGCTGGATTGCGTCCCTCGAAGTGAATCCAGTCCAAGTCCCCCAAGGGCAGCCGCGCAAAGTCGGCGGCCGTCAGCTCGGGCAGGTCCCGGTAGTGGACGATGGTGCGGCTGCCGGTGGCGCGGCTGAGGGTGATGTAGGAGGTGGGCGTGACGCCGCACGGCACCGAGACCCGGTGCCGGATGTCGATCTGGCGAAGGGCCAGGTCGGCGCGGATAAAGTCCGCCGCGGCGTCCGCCCCCAGGGTCCCGGTCCAGCGGCAGCGGTGGCCGAGCTGGGCGAGCACCTCCAGGGTGTTGGCGGCGTTCCCCCCGCGGGCCCGGCGCTGGCTGAGGGCGCGTACCTCAGCATCCTCCACCGGGTAGCTGGCCACCGTGTTGATCAGGTCCAGGGTGGCGATGCCGACCCCGAGGATGCGGGCGGAGACCGAGCCGGATGCCGGCTCAGGGGTCACGGGCCACCCGGAACCCCAGGTTATTGAGCCGGGTGCTCGGGTCCAGTCTGGTGCGGGCGTAGGCGCGCATGGAGGCGGAGGGCTTGTTGAAGGCGCCGCCCCGTGCGACGCGCAGCCGGCAGTCCTCGTCCAATCGCGCCCGCCCATCGGGCGGTGCGCCTTCATAGCCAGGGTGGTAGCAGTCCGCCATCCACTCCATGACGTTGCCCGCGGTATCGTAGAGCCCATAGGCGCTGGGCGGGAAGCTCCCGACCGGGGCGGTCGACCTGTTGTCGAAGGGGCTACCGCAGTCGAAGCAGGCGGCGCGTCCCGGCTCCAGGCCAAATCCCCACCAGTAGGAGCCGCGGCCGCCACCGCGGGCGGCCAGCTCCCACTCCGCCTCGCTGGGGAGGCGGTAGCGCTGGCCGGTCTGCCGGGACAGCCACTCCACGTAGGCCTGCGCGTCGGACCAGGAGACCCCGATCACCGGCCTGTTGCCCCGGCCCCAGCCAAAGTCGTCCGGCAGGCCGCGGCCGGTGGCCCGGGCGAAGCGGTCATACTGGTCAAAGGTGACCTCCTGGACCCCGATGCCGAAGGGCGCCACCCGGACCTCCCGCTCCGGACCCGTGTCGCCCCCTCCCAGGGTGTTGTGACCCATGCGGAAGGCGCCGCCCGGGAGCAGCGCTAGGGTGGGTCCCTGGCCGCCGACCCGCAACCGATCAGACAAGGTGCGCGGGGCCTGGGACGGGGGACTGGTCTGGGCCGCCGGGCGGGGGGTTGTCTCGGGGACAACCGGGGCGGGCGCGGGGGGGCTCTCGCCCTGGGGCCGTGCTTGGGCCGCGGATCCATCGTCGCCGATGGGTGCCTGGCCGACCCCTTCGACGTGGGGCTTCGGGGACCAGTGGAGGCCACCGCCACCGGCGATCATGACCCCCGCCACCGCCAGCACGATGAGGCCGGCGAGGATCCCCATCGTGTAGCGCTTGACCGAGGTGCTGGGACGGGCCACCGGGGTCTGCGCCGGCGTTGGGCTGCCGGACGGGACGCCGCGCGCCCCATCGAGCCCGGTGCTGGCTGGCCCGCTGAGATCAAGGGACTGCTCCTGGATCGCCGCAAGCTGTTGGCGCAGGCGCAGCACCTCCTCCTGGGCCGCCTTGAGCGAGGACTCCTTGCTCTCGACCTCCTGCTTGAGGCCGTCGAACACCTGGTGCTGGTCCTCGAGCTCGTCCTCCAGGCGGCGGCACTCCGCGGTGATCTGATCGAGCGCCTGCTCCTTCTGTGCCAGGGCGTGCTGGAGGGTGGAGAGCTCCTGCTGCAGGGCGATGCTCTCGGTGGCGGAGACCACGCGGGTCTCGGCCTCGTGCTCCCGGTCCGCGAGCTTGCGGCTGAGGCGGGCGATCTCGCGTTCCGCCTCCTTGCGCATCTGCTCCAGGGCGGTTCGCAGGTCGAGGGCGCTTGCCGCGTGCTCTGGTGGTTCCGGTGGCTGGGACATGGTCTGGTCGGCTGGGGCTGGTGCGCGCGGTGGGTGGCTTGGCTGCGGGCGGATCCGAAGGGTCGTCTGGCCCTATGGGATCAGGTTAACCCGGGTGTCGGCGGCGGTGCCTGGTGATCATGTATCACTCGCTTCCACCTCGGGGCGCCACAGGCTCCAGGGTCTCGCCACCACGCCGATCAGGGCCAGGCTGAAGACATAGGCCTGCAAAAAGGCCAGAGCCATGGAGGCCAAGAGCCCGAACCCAGCCGCCATTGACTGGGGAAGGTCGGCGAGGTTGCGCTGGAGGTTCTGGACCGACCAGAGTCCCAAGGATTCCACGGCGGAGAGAACGGCTCCAAGCTGGGCGACGGCGGCACATCCGACCTCGGGCTGCCGAGCCCCGTGCACGATGGCCTCCTGCCAGCGCAGGCCCATGTAGCCCTCGCCGCTGGAGTAGAAGAGTGAGATCAGCGCCTCGAGCCAAAGCAGCAGCGCGCCGCACCACAAGGTCCAGCGGCGGGCGGTCGCGTAGCGGTACCGATCCCGGAGCTGGCCGGCGAAGGCCGCGTAGAAGCGTGGCAGCAGCAGCCCCATCAACAGGACGACCGCGAACATCAGGGACCATTGCCGGGGCACCAGGGTCAGGGCACTGACGACGAGAAAGGCCGCCAGCACCAGCGACTTGGCCGCCTCCACGCCGATCAGCAGGTAGCGACGACCCAGGAGGCGGCGCAGCGAGCCGCCGGGCTCCAGGCAGGCATCGATGAAGGCCTGGCGCCTGGCCAAGGCGAGCTCGCTCGAAGACAGGGTCAGGATCAGGGTGAACAGGGTGACCAGGCCGGCGGCCACAAGGCAGCCGCTGCGGTCCGCCAGGGAGTGCCAGGCCAGCAGGGCCGCCCAGACCAGGACCATGGTGAGCAAGCGCGGGAGATCGCTGTAAGTCAAGCCGTCTGGTCTCCGATCTGGTGCGGCGGTGGCTGCCCCGGGGCCCTGGGTTAGGGCGGCGCCATGGGCGCGCCCTTGCGCAGGGGCTCGACCGCTCCTGATGGTCCGTGCGTGGGTCAAGAGATACCCCATTGCCGGGGGGCGTGCCGTGAAGGTCCTCGCGAAAGCCCGAGCGCAATCGACCCTGGGCGGCCCCTCGCACGAGCCGGTGGTGGGCCTAGCCGCCGGTGACGGGCGGGAACAGCGCCACCTCGTCGCCGTCGCGGATCGGACTCTCGGGCCTCGCGAGCTCCTGGTTGACGGCGATCAGGATCGGCTCCTCGCCGCCGAGGGATTGCGCCCAGACCCCCTCGCGCGCTCGCAGGTGGGCCACCAGGTCGGCGGCGGTGATGACCTGGGGCGGAAGCTCAATGCGCTCCCGGGCGCGGCCGAGACGCTCGCGCAGCCGGGCGAAGTACAGGATATCGATCATCGATGCGCGGCTTGTCATGGCGTTCGCTGGGACCCCGCCCGGAGACTAAGCCGCCAGGCCCGGGGGACGCAACTGCCGGGACCCGCTCAACCGGTGGCCCAGCCAGGCTGGCAGCGGCGTTGCGCTTCCGTGGCTCAGGGAAGCGCTGTTGCGCCAGGCCAAGCCACCGATGGCTCTCCCTGAGTGCTCAGTGCAGCAGCGCGTCGAAGGGGATGAAGTCCACCAGGTCGCCGGCACGGATCACCCGACCCTCTGGGACCTCCACGAAGCCTTCCGCCCAGGTGATGGAGGAGAGCACGCCGGAGGAGCGTGAGCCATGGACCACCGCCCGGGTCTCGCCGCCGGGCCCGTGCTCAAGGCGGGCGCGCTGCAGCTCTCGCCGCCGGTCCGGATTCGGCCAGTCGAATCCGGCCTGGACCTTGAGGGCGCGGGGCGTCACAGGACCCGCGACGCCTTGGAGCCGCAGGATGAAGGGACGGGCAAAAAGACAGAAGGTGGCAAACAGGGATACCGGATTGCCCGGGCTCCCCAGGAAGGGGGTGGCGCCGATATGGCCGAAGGCCAGGGGTTTGCCGGGGCGGATGGCAATGTTCCAGAGATCGAGGCGCCCCAGCCGCTCGATGGCAGGCTTGACGTGGTCCTCCTCCCCGACCGAGACCCCGCCGCTCGCCAACACCAGGTCCGATGTGCGCGCCCCCTCGGCGAGGGCGGCGAGGGTTGCCTCCAGGGTGTCGGGTACCTGTCCGAGATCCGAGACCTGGCAGCCCAGGCCCCGGAGCAGCCCGAGCAGGGTGAAGCGGTTGGAGTTGTAGATGCAGCCCGGGGCCAGGGGCTGGCCCGGCAGGGTGAGCTCGTCGCCGCTGGAGAAAAGGGCTACCCGAAGCCGCCTGTACACCCTGAGGCGGGCGACGCCGACGGAGGCGGCGAGGCCCAGGTGCTGGGGCGCGAGCCGGGTGCCCGCTGGGATCGCCTCGCTACCGGCGTGCAGATCTTCCCCGGCGCGGCGAATGTTGGCCCCGGGAGTAGTGGTCGCGGCCGCAGGGATTCGCACCCAGTCTCCCTCGCGCTCGCAGACCTCCTGGATGACCACCGCGTCGGCCCCTGGGGGGATCGGGGCCCCGGTGAAGATGCGCGCGACGGTGTGGGGCTCCAGGGGCTGCCCGGTGGTCCCGGCCGGGATGCGCTGGGCGACCCGCAGCCGCGTGGCGCCCGCCGCCAGATCGGCCAGGCGCACCGCGTAGCCGTCCATGGCGCTGTTGTCCCATCCTGGCACATCGATGGCGCTCATCACGGGCTCCGCGAGCACCCGGCCAAGTCCCTCCTCCGTCGCGACCGACTCGGTCTCGGTGAGGGGGTGTGCCTGGGCCAGCAGCAGGTCCAGGGCTTCCTGCTTGGACAGGGGCGCCCGCCCCCGGGGGTCGGGACAGCCGTCTGGGGTCTCGGGGCACATGGGGCCTCAGCGCTCGCGTAGGCGCGGGATCAACTGGGCGAAGTTGCAGGGGCGGGTGCGGCTGTCGAGCTGGGGCAGCAGGATGCGCTCCCAGGCGGTGCGGCAGGCCCCGGTGGAGCCCGGCAGGCAGAAGATCAGGGTGCCGTTGGCGAGCCCCCCAAGGGCCCGGGACTGGACCGTGGAGGTGCCGATCTCCGCATAGGAGACCTGCCGGAACAGCTCCCCGAAGCCCTCGATCTGCTTATCGAGCAGGGGTGCTACCGCCTCCGGGGTACTGTCGCGCCCCGTCAGTCCGGTGCCGCCGGTGCTCAGGATCACCTGGACCTCGGGATCGGCGATCCAGCGGGAGTAGACCGCCCGCATCTGGTAGACGTCGTCCCGCACGATCTCCTTGGCTACCACCCGGTGGCCCGCCTGCTGGGCCTGGTCCCGCAGGAGGTTGCCGGAGGTGTCCTCCGCCTCGCTTCGAGTGTCCGAGACGGTGAGAACGGCGATGGCCAGCGGCAGGAAGCCCTGGTCGGTGAAGTGTGCGGTCATGGCGCCTGCGCAACCTCCTGCTTGACGGGTGTAAGCCCTACCGCGAGTGGGCGAATCGAGGACGGGTTCGGCTCGGCGACCCCAGGACCAGCCAGGTCCCATTCAGGATCCAGGGGCCCTCAATGCGCGTCCTTGACGCGGCTCAAGGGGTGGCGTCCCTGATTCGCGCCCGCGACCCACCCCCCTTACAGCCACTTGGGGATCAGGATCAGGCCCCAGGTGAGCCAGGTCAAGGCGATGCTGAGGAAGACGGCGGCGGAGGCGATGTCCTTGGCCCGGGCGGAGAGCTCGTGGCGCTCCATGCCGACCCGGTCCACATTGGCCTCGATGGCGGAGTTGAGCAGCTCCACGATCAGCACGATCAAGAGGCAGCCCAGGAG